>CABURV010000050.1 GCA_902494035.1 uncultured Collinsella sp. | reverse complement strand
TCCTGAACGGGTGCATCGGCAGCGGTTGCAGACTCGGCGGTCGCCGCAGCATCCCGAGCAGCTGCGGCTGCGGCTGCGGCCTTCTCTGCCTCGACGAAGGCCTTGGGCTTGCGACCGCGACGGTGCGGGCGCAAAGCCGGATCGACAACGGGAACTTCGCTGGCCTCGACAGGCGCAGCGGGCTCAGCTGGCGATGCGCCCTCCCCTGCCGCGGAACGGACCGAAGCCCCAGTGAGCTCGGGGGTTACCTGATCGGCAACCTGCTCGGCCTTAGCAGCCGTGCGACGGCGTGTGCGCGGTGCCGGCTTCTCGGTCGGTTGGTCGGCGGCAGGGGTCTCGGGCACAGACGGGGCTGCAAGCTCGGTCAGAGTCGCGGCCTCACGCTCGGCAGCACGACGGCGGGCGCGCACCACCTGAGCCTCGCTAATCTGCGCCAACGCACGTGCCTGCGCGACCTCATCGGAAATCGGCGCCGAGGAGTCAGCTGCAACGGTGTGCTTGGCGCGCGTCGTGCGCGTGGTACGGCGCTTGGGCTTGGTGACCTCCTCGCCGTCAGCGGCAGGCTTGGCCGTGCGGCGCGTGCGCTTGGGCTTTGCCGGAGCAGCCTCCTCACCAGTTGCAGGCACGGCCTTCTCAGCCGCTACAGGCGTAGGCGTCGAAGCAGCCTTAGGCGTCTCAGGAGCCGAGGCTTGCGCGGGCGCCGCGACCTGGTCCGACGCAACCGGTGCAGCGGGAGCGGCCTGCGTCGTCGTTATTTCGTTTTCTTGCTGTTGATCAGACACAGTGTTTGCTCAACTTTCTTTTCAAGCCCTGTGATCACATGCTCCCTGCATAAACCTTCAGGGCGGCTAAACAGTCTAGCTCCGTCAAATACCGACGGACATCATTGATCTGTATCGAGATATTTGCGTCATATACGCAGCGTTAGTGTAACACAACCGCCGCCACCTGCAACTTAGTCATTGGGGACGTTCTTAAACGACTAGTCAAAAGGGACACTCCTCCTCAAAAGCGCCTTGAAATGTCGCGCCAGAGGAGTGAAGCCGTGGCACCTGGAATAGCCGCGCCACGAATCGCGCCCATCTGCTACGTTTGCCCCGAGCCCCTGACCATACCCTTGTTTTTTCAAAAACAACGAGTCTGCTACCTGCGGTTTTAATATCGTACTTTTCGGCATGGTTCGGGATATGCGTCCAAACGTAGGAGATGAGCCCAATTCGTGACGGACGGTATCCCGCCACCCCTCTTCGAGACAAAAATGATCCGTTTTCCTCCGTCCCCAAGGGACAATTTTCAAAACTACGCCGGATTACGGGGCCAGGATGCTGCAAGCCAACCATACCCTGCATTATCAAGAAACAATAAGCCATCTACCTGCGGGTTTAATTTCACTATTGGCACCATGGTCGCCAGTTGGCGATTCAGCCCCGTAAACCGGTATAGTTGCGATTTGGTAGCATTTCCCAGCAAACCAAATAGTCTCACCAAACGCAAAAAGCCCGACCTCCGCATGGAGATCGGGCTTATAGGGCTCAGCAAAGCCGAACCTACACGGTCAAATGATCCGTAGCTTACATCTGCTCGGGAGCGGAAACGCCAACGAGGGTGAGCACCAGGGCGAGCGTCACGCGGACGGCATCGCAAGCGGCCAGACGGGCGCGCGAAAGCTCGGGGTCGACAGGACGGCCCTCGCTCGGCAGAACCTGGCAAGCAGCGTAGAAGCTGTGGAAGTCGCCGGCGAGTTCCTCAGCAAAGTGCGTCAGACGGAACGGGGCGCGATCGCGAGCGCAGCTGGCGATGAGGTCGGTGAGCTCGTTGAGCTTACGCGAAAGGGCGAGCTCGGTCGGGTCGGTCAGCAGCGAGTAATCGACGTTCTCACCGATGGCCTTGGCGGCGACGGCCTTCATGCCCATCTCGTCAGCCTGCTCGGGCGTAACGTCAGCGGCACGGCGCAGGATGGAGCACACGCGGGCGTGAGCGTACTGCACGTAGTACACCGGGTTGGAGTTGTCGCGCTTCTTAACGGCCTCGATGTCGAAGTCGACCATCTGGTTAGAGCTCTTGGAGATGAGCGTGTAGCGAGCGGCGTCGGAACCGACCTCGTCGACGAGCTCCTGCAGGGTCACCATGGTGCCTTTGCGCTTGGACATACGTACGGGCTTGCCGTTACGCAGCAGATTGACGAGCTGGCCCAGCAGAACCTCAAACTTGCCGGGATAGCCAAGAGCGTCGCAGACACAGCGGACGCGCTCGATGTAGCCGTGGTGGTCGGCACCCCAGATGTCGATGACGTGGTCGACGCGCTGGAACTTATCCCAGTGATAGGCAACGTCGGAGGCGAAGTAGGTGTACTCGCCGTCGGACTTGATCAGGACGCGGTCCTTGTCATCGCCCAGGTCGGTGGAGCGGAACCACAGGGCGCCGTCCTTGGTGTAGAGGTAGCCCATCTTGTCGAGCTTCTCAAAAGCGCGGTCGACGGCGGAGGTGCCAGCGGTCTCACCCTCGGTGTCCTTCACGTACAGCGAACGCTCGGAGTACCAACGATCGAAGTCGCAATTGACGGCGTGGCAGAGGTCGCGCATGTTGTCGACCATCTTTACGTAGCCGCGCTCGCGGAAGCTCTCCATGCGCTCCTGAGGATCGGCGTCGACCCACTTATCGCCGTCGGTGCGCCAGAACTCGGCAGCCTCGTCGATGATGTAGTCGCCGCCGTAGGAGTCCTTGCCCAGAGTCTCGGCAAAGTTGTCCTGATACGGATGGGTCTCGGGGTGCTCGTCGTTCTCGTCGGCAACAAAGGCGTCGCGGTCGGCGATCAGCAACTTGTGAGCCTCGTCGATATCCACGCCCTGCTTGGCGATGATGTCGGCAAGCTGCATATAGCGCGTGCTGATGGAGTTGCCGAAGGTGTTCATCTGAGAGCCGTGGTCGTTGATGTAGAACTCACGCTGGATGTCGTAACCGGCGTGGTCCATGACGCGGCAGAGCGAGTCGCCCAGAGCGGCCCAGCGGCCGTGGCCGATGTGCATGGGGCCGACGGGGTTGGCAGAGACGAACTCGACCTGGGTCTTCAAGCCGCCACCGACGTTGGACTTAGCGAAGTCCATGCCCTTCTCGCGGGCCTCGCCAAAGATGGCATTCTTGACGGCGACGGAGAGGTAGAAGTTGATGAAGCCAGGGCCTGCGATCTCGACCTTCTCGATCGCGGGGTCCTCGGGCATATGGGCAACGACGGCCTCGGCGATCTTGCGCGGGGCACAGTGAGCCAGCTTGGCGGACTTCAGGGCCATGGTGGAGGTCCACTCGCCATGAGAAGTGTCAGCCGGTCGCTCGATGGCGCAATCGTCAAGTTCAAATGCGGAAAGGTCGCCGGCCTCCTGGGCCGCAGCAAGCGCAGCGCGTACCAGCTCTTCAATCTTCTCGGGCATAGGTCCTCCTTGTGTTAAAGCCCCCGAGCTCTTGGTCACTCGTAGGGCAAAAGCCAGAGTTTGTAGCACTCTATCACAAGCGGTAGCTACTGTCGCAGGGTAAAGCTAATAGATATTGCATATGCACAAAATTGACTACAGCTTGTATGGAGTCACTCAAAGATGCCAGTCTGCCTGCAAATTATGCACGCGTTGAAAATGCATAAAGGTGTGAATGAGCTGCGTCTTTTATCGAATACTCTTACCTATCGGAGTTGTGTGCTTTTCCTGCATAAAGTGATGGTTTGCGCACGTCAGCGTGGTATTCTAGACATACGTAAATTCGTATAAGTTGGAGGTAGCATGTTCTCAATCGGTCAACACGTCATTCATCCGGGCCAGGGAGTCTGCACCGTCGTCGGTTTTAGGGACGATACGCCGCAGCCCATGCTGCTGCTCGAGACCAAGCAGGGACATGCGCAGACGATCCTCATGTACCCCGTGGCGCAGGCCGACCGTTTGCACGCCGCCATCTCGCAGCAAGATGCCGAGCACCTGCTGAGCCACTATGACGAGCTGGAGTGCGACACCTTTACCGAGCGCAACAGCTCGCTTGAGGAGACGCACTTTAAGCAGCAGCTCAAGCTGGGCGCGCCCGAGACGGTCCGCGTGGCAAAGACCATGATGTACCGCATTCGCCAGGCCGAGGAAGCTGATAAAAAGCCCAGCTCCTACTACATGCGCGTACTCAAGGAAGCCAAGCGCCGCTCCATCGAGGAGTTCGCTGTGGCCTTGGGCGTCACCGAGGAGGCCGCCGAAGCCCGCCTAGCCCAAGCCGCCCTCAACTAACCCAACCGCGCCAAAACCACCACAAAGGGGACAGGCACCTTTGTGGTGGTTTTCTTGTTCTAGTAGTATTCATTCTTATCGATACCCACGAGCACAAGGAGTCTCCTATGGCAGAGCCGCTTACCGCCGGAATCACCCGCGACCGCGCGTTCGAACTGCTCAACGAGCACAACAAGGACCCGTTCCATATCACCCATGGCGAGACGGTCGAGGGCACTATGCGCTACTTTGCGCGCGAGTTCGACCCCGAGAACGAGGAGTTTTGGGGCATCGTCGGTCTGCTGCACGACCTGGATTGGGAGGAGCATGAGGACGACCCCATGAACCACACCATCTATGCTGCCGAGATTCTTAAGGGCGAAGGTGCGTCTCCAGAGCTCATTCGCGCCATCCAGACGCACACGTCCGACTTCAACACCTCGCTGCCCAAGCCCGAGCTGCAGATGGAAAAGATCCTGTTTGCCTGCGATGAGCTCACCGGCCTGATCGGCGCTGCAGTCATCATGCGCCCGAGCAAGAGCGTTATGGACTTTACGACCAAGTCGCTCAAGAAGAAGTTCAAGGACAAGCGCTTTGCCGCCGGCTGCTCGCGCGACGTGATTTCGCAGGGCGCCGAGATGTTGGGCTGGGAGCTCCCCGAGCTCTTTGACCGCACCATCGCGGCCATGCAGTCCTTCGCCCCCGACCGCGATACCTTCCAGGCCTAACCGCCCACGCCACCTTAAACCGCCACAAAGGGGACAGGCACCTTTGTGGCGGTTTTTCTTGCGCGGTCGTTAGGGGCGGACCTGACCGGTGCCTCGGAGCTTGTATTTGTAAGTGGTGAGGGCCTCGGCGGCGAAGGGGCCGCGGGCATGGAGCTTTTGGGTCGAGATACCGATCTCGGCGCCCAGGCCAAACTCGCCGCCGTCGGTGAAACGCGTGCTGGCGTTGGCGTACACGGCCGAGGCATCGACCGCATCCAGGAAGCGCTCGCAAGCATCCGTGTCCTCGGCAACGATGGCCTCGGAGTGCATCGTGCCGTAGCGGTTGATGTGTGCGATGGCCTCGTCCTCGTTTGCCACGACCTTCACGCTCATCTCGAGCGCTAGGTACTCGCGACCCCAGTCCTCCTCAGTCGCGGCGACGTAGTCATCGCCTTCCACAAAGCTGGCGTCGGCGCACGCGGCGCACGTGGCTTCGTCGCCGTGAATGAGCACGCCGTGGTCGTGCAGCACGGCAACGACCGCAGGCAAAAACGCATCAGCCACAGCACGGTCGACCAGCAGCGACTCGGCGGCATTGCACACGCCTACACGCTGGGTCTTGGCATTAACGATAATGTTGAGCGCCTTATCAAAGTCGGCGGATTCATGCACGTAGATGTGGCAGTTGCCCGTGCCCGTCTCGATCACCGGCACAAGCGACTCGCGCACGCAGCGCTGGATCAGGCCTGCACCGCCGCGCGGAATGAGTACGTCGACAACGCCGCGGAGCTTCATGAGCTCGCCAGTGGCCTCGCGGTCGGTGGACTCGATCATCGACACGGCCTCGCGCGGGAAACCCTTGGTCTCGAGCGCATCGGCCAGCAGCTCGGCGATCATGGCACACGAGTGATAAGCCAGCGAGCCGCCGCGCAGAATGCAGGCGTTGCCGGTGCGGATGCAGATGCCCGCGGCGTCGGCCGTCACGTTGGGGCGCGCCTCGTAGACCATAGCGACCAGGCCCAGCGGCACGCTCACACGGGTCAGGTCCACGCCGCTTGCAAGCACGCGGTGGTCGAGCACGCGGCCGACGGGATCGGGCAGCTCGGCGAGCTTTTCCAGGCCGGCGGCCATGCCCTCGACGCGCTCGGGCGTCAGCAGCAGGCGATCGAGGAGCCCCGCTGAGGTGCCCGCATCGCGCGCAGCGGACATATCGAGCTCGTTGGCGGCGACGATGGAGTCGACACCGTTGCGCAGTGCTGCGGCCATGGCGCGCACGGCCTCCTGGCGCCGCTCATCGCTCGCCGTGGCAAGCGAGGCCGACGCTGCCTTGGCGGCAATGGCAAGATCGTGGACATACGTGGCTATATCGACCGACATGGGCGGCCCTTTCTCCTAGAAGTTTGCAACCATGGTAGCCGATTTGCGCATGGCCTCGCCCGCGGCGGTAGAATTGGTCAACCCGAAACACCGCAACGAACGGAAGACTCACATGGCCCTCATCACTTCGTACCACGTCCCCGGCCTTTACGTCGAGGACCACAGCATCGTCGTCCCCCTTGACTGGCGCGGCCTGGAGCCGATGCTCCTGGCCGTCGGCAGCACCATACGCCGCGGCGCTATGCCGGCACCCATCGCCGGCGCGCCCGAGAGCATCAAGCTCTTCTACCGCGTGGTTTGCGCGCCCGACCGCATCAACGACGATCTGCCGCTGCTCCTGTTTTTGCAGGGCGGCCCCGGCGGCGAGAGCCCGCGTCCGCTGTCGCCCACAAGCGACGGCTGGATCGAGGAGGCCGTCAAGCACTTCCGCGTGGTCCTTCCCGACCAGCGCGGCACCGGACGCAGTAGCTGCGTGGACGGGCGCACGATTGCCGCCTTGGGCGATCGCGCCGAGGCAGCAGGCGCCAATGCGGCCCGCTCGCAGGCGGACTTCCTCAAGCGCCACCTCGCCAGCTCCATCGTGCGCGATTTTGAGTACTTGCGCCTGGTGGGCTTTGGCGGCAAGCCGTGGGTCACGCTCGGCCAGAGCTACGGCGGCTTTTTGACGCTGAGCTATCTGTCGCTCTTCCCCGAGGGCGTGGCGGCGAGCTTTACCTGCGGCGGCATCCCCCACGTGCCGGCGAGCGCCAGCGAGGTCTACGCGCACACCTTCCCGCGCATGGCCGCCAAGACGCAGCAGTATTACGACCGCTACCCCGCCGACGTCGAGCGCGTGGCAGCCCTGGCCGATGCGCTCGAGGCACAGAAGCCCGTGCTGCCCGACGGCTCGCCGATGACGGTCGAGCGCCTACAGCTCATGGGCAGCGACTTTGGCATGAAGCCGAGCTTTGAACGCATGCATTGGATTATCGATCACGCTTTTGTTGATGGCGACGGCACGCTGACCTGCAACGCCTCGGTATCTGACAGCTTTTTGATGCGCGCCTTCGAGCGCACCAACACGCGCACGAATCCGCTGTACTGGACGCTGCAGGAGTTCATATACGCCGACGGTGACACTATGCCCATTGGCTGGGCCGCGGCTGAAGAGAAGGCTCACCGCACCGAGTTCGACACCCTCGCGCGCCCGCTCATGTTTACCGGCGAGGCCATGTTCCCGTGGATGTTCGAGCAGATGCCCGAGCTCAAGCCCTTCAAGCCCGCCATGGACCTGCTGATGGAAGACACAAGCTGGGACAAGATCTACGACCCGCAGCGCCTGGCCTGCAACGAAGTGCCGCTCCAGGCCGCGGTGTATTTCGACGACATGTACGTGGATTCGGACCTGCAGCTCGACACGCTCAGCCGCGTGGGCAACTCGCATGCCTGGGTAACCAACGAGTTCGAGCACGACGGCCTGCACGGCAGCGTGGTGTTCAAGCGCCTCTTCGACGAAGCGCTCAACCGCGGAGACCTGCGCCGGATCTTCTAACTAAAGAGAGTCCCCACCTGCCGGCACAAAAGGAACGTCCCCAAGTGCCGAACAAGTGCCGGCAACGACAATGCCGCAGGTAGAGGACGGAAAGCGAAAACGCCCCTAAGCGAGCAAGGTGACGTGAAAGAGGAGGGCATTGACCTTTTGGTCATGCCCGACGATTGAACGTCAGATTGCCGCTTAGGGGCGTTTGCAGCGTCAATTGGTTATGCAAATACGATCAAGTTATCCCTGTGTATCGCCGGCTTCTCGGCCAGGTCTGCCAGCAGGCGGTTGCTGGCAATCTGGTCTTGGCGGCGACCGGCAGCAAGTTCCAGCACGTCCGAATCGGCCTCGGCGATACCGCGGGCGACGACCATACCGCTCGGATCGCACACATCGAGCACATCGCCCTCGGCAAACTGGCCATCGACCTCGCGAATACCCACCGCAAGCAAGGAAGAGCCACGGCTGACCAGCGCCTTCGCAGCACCATCATCAACCGTCACCGAGCCATGCGCCTTGTCGCCCAGTGCGATCCACAGCTTGCGGGGTGCGATGTCCAGACGCTCCGCCGGCGGATCGAACAGCGTGCCCACGCCCTCGCCGCGGGCGAGGCGCACGAGCGCATCGGGCTCCTCACCCGAGCAAATCACGCTCTGAATACCCGCCGTCATCAGGATGCGGCTCGCGCGAATCTTGGTGATCATGCCGCCCGTGCCCACCGAAGTCGAAGAATCGCCTGCCGAGGCGATAATCTTGGCATCGATCTTATGCACGACAGGAACAAACTCGGCCGTGGGGTCCTCATGCGGATTGGCAGTATAGAGACCATCGATGTCCGAGAGCGTCACGCACAGATCGGCAGAAACCAGGCAGCTCACAAGCGCCGCCAGCGTGTCGTTGTCGCCAAACTTGATCTCGTCGACGGTGACGGTATCGTTCTCGTTGACGACCGGCACCACGCCCAGCTCAACCAGGCGCAGCAGGGCGTCGCGCGCGTGCAGGTAGGACGTGCGGCGGGCCGTATCGTGGCGCGTGAGCAGCACGAGCGAGGTGAGCAGGTCGCGCGCATGGAACTCCTCGTCGTAGGCCGACGAGATGATGCACTGGCCGGCCGAGGCGCAGGCCTGCAGGCTCGGCAGGTCGCCGACCGGCTTGCGGTCGAAACCCAACACGGGATAGCCACAGGCGATAGCGCCCGAGCTCACCACGACCAGACGCCAGCCGAGCTTGCGCAGCGCTGCGGCCTGATCGGCAAGTCCGCCGATAAAGGCGCGGTTGACCTTGCCATCGGCACCCACCACCGTGGACGAACCGATCTTTACCACCATCGTTTTATAAGAAGTCGTCATACGTCAAACCAATCAACTGTTCAGCGAACGGCCGAGCTGGCGGCCAAGGGAGCGTGACTCGCCCCTACCGCCCAAGGAATTAGTGAGCCCAGGGAAAGGCAGAGGCCGCGGCCATGTTCTTGCGCACGAGCTCGTCGCGCACCTGAGCCAGGCCCTGCTCCATGCCCACCACATAGGTCTGCGGGTACAGGAAGCGCTTGAAAGCTGCGTCCAGATGATCGAGTGCCCAAGCACAGCGCTCGCGCGCGTCCTGGATGCTCTCACGCGGAGCCACCGCACTGCCATCGCGCACGATCGGCACCAGCAGCTCGCGATACTCAAGTTCGGACACGTCAGTCACCAGGGCGGCATCATTCACGGCCACGAGGGTATTGCCGCGCGCGGCGCCCTCCCCCGCCAGATGGTCCTCGTCGTAGATCATGTCGCAGACCGGGCCGCCAAAGCCGTCGTAATAACGGCGCACGCGTTGCACACCCGGGATCGTGCGCTTGTAGGGCTGCTCGGAGAGCTTGACCACCGGCGTCCATGGATCTGCCTCGCTCGCACGGCGGGCGGAAAGCTTGTACACGCCGCCCAGCGCCGGCTGGTCATAGCAGGTCGCGAGCTTGGTACCCACGCCAAAGCTGTCGATGGGCGCGCCCTGGTCGAGCAGCGACTGAATCGTGTACTCATCAAGATCGTTGGAAACCGAGATCCCCACATAGGGCAGGCCCTCAGCATCAAAACGGCCGCGGACATACTTGGACAGCTTGGCGAGGTCGCCCGAGTCGATGCGAATAGCCGACAGGCGCTCGCCCACCGCCTCCATCTCCTTGGCAACCGTAATGGCATGCTCGCAGCCCTCGCGTACATCGTAGGTGTCGATGAGCAGCGTACAGTTCTTGGGGCTCGACTTGGCAAATGCGCGGAAGGCCTCGAGCTCGGAATCGAAGCTCATCACCCAGCTGTGCGCATGCGTGCCAAAGACGGGAATACCGTAGCGGCGGCCGGCGAGCACATTGGACGTAGAGGAGCAGCCGGCAACGTAGCTCGCGCGCGCAACGGCCAGGCCGCCATCGGGACCCTGGGCTCGGCGCAGGCCAAACTCCGCCACGGGGCGACCGTCGGCGGCGAGCACCACGCGCGCCGTCTTGGTGGCGACAAGCGTCTGGAACCCGACGATGTTGAGCAGCGCCGTCTCGAGCAGCTGGCACTCCAGCGCGGGGCCGGTGACGCGCACCATGGGCTCGCGCGGAAAGACGAGCTCGCCCTCGGGCACGGCGTCGATGTTTACATGCGCACGAAAATCGCGCAGGTAGTCGAGGAATCCAGGTTTGAACATCGCGCCGCCGGCAGGGGCCTGGAGCGAGGCGAGGTAGTCGATGTCCTCGGGCGTAAAGCGCAGATTCTCGACCAGCTCGGGCAGTTCGGCGGTGCCGCACATGACGGCATAGGCGCTGCCAAAGGGATGGTCGCGGTAAAACGCGGTAAAACAACCCTGCTCATTGGCCTTGCCGCTCTCCCACAGGCCCTGGGCCATAGTGAGCTCGTACAGATCGGTGAGCATTGCAATGTCGGTGGGATGCGAGATGTCGGTCAAAGCCATGGGGCGACCTTTCGGATGTGTGGTACAGAATTTGAGGGTTAGACGAGAGCAGAGGATGCGGACATGACGCCCGATGCAAATCGGTTAGAGCAGGCCCATGCTGGTCAGGATCGTGTAGCCCATAAAGATGACAAACGCGATGAGGGCAAGGACAATGATGATTTTTTGAGCCGGCGCCATGCCAGGGATCTCGTTCTCGCCCGTAGGCTCCTTGGAGGTAACCATGCGCTGGGCAAAGGTCATCTCGTCACGGCTCGACTTGGGCTCGTCGGACTTGGGACGAGCGGCCTTTTTAGGCTGAGGTTTGGGCGCGGCAGGTGCAGGCTTCGCAGCAGCGGGCTTGGGTGCAGGCGCGGGCGCCGATGCGGATGCGGCGTTCGCGGCGACCTCCTCGGCCTTCGCACGCTCGGCACGCAGGGCAGCCAGCTCCTCACGCTCGCGACGGGCCTCTTCCCGAGCCTCGCGGCGGGCCTTCTCGGCGCGGAGCTCTTCCAACTCAGCGCGCTCCTCGTCGGACAATGGTTGGGACTCAAGCTCGGCCATGGTACAGCCCTTTCTTTTAAAAAAAGCCGCCGACACAATGTCAGCGGCTTATCAAATCCAACGGTGGAGACGAAGGGAGTCGAACCCTCGGCCTCTGCCATGCGACGGCAGCGCTCTCCCAACTGAGCTACGTCCCCAGGATAAGTCGATATTTTACCTACGGCTCGCCAACTGTCAACGCCCAATAACCAGTCTTTTTGGGGCGCGGCTTTTTTGACTACCATTCGCTCGATGATTTTTTAATCCCCGTCCCAGAAAAATCATCGGCGAACGCACTACTTTGCGCTGGTGAGGACGCCGGTGGTGTCGAACGCTGGGGTAAAGCTCTCGTCTACCGCGCCGCCCTCTTGCCAAAACATCGTCGTAAAGCCCAGGTCGTCGGCATGGTCGAGTACCTGCTCGTACTCCTCGCGCGTCACGGCGCGCGCCAGGTCGCCGCCCTGCTCTCGCATGAGCGCATTGGGCGTGTACTGGTTCATGACCGAGATCGGCACGTCGCCCACCGTCTGCCACACCAGGTCCAGCACGCGGCATGAATCGTCTGCATGTCCCGGCAGCACCAGATGGCGCACGATGATGCCGCGCTTCATGAGCCCGCCCTCGTCCACCAGCTCTCCCCCGCGGCGATCGATCTCGCGCGCCATCTGGGCCAGACCCGACACGGCCACGCGCGGATAGTCCTTAATATGAGAAAGCGACTGCGCAAGCCCGGCATCGGCATATTTAAAGTCGGTGAGCCACACATCGACCAGGTCGCCCAGCGCCGCCACGGCACTCGCGCGCTCGTAACCACTCGTGTTGTAGACGATCGGGATGACCAGCCCGCGCGTCCGTGCCGCGGCGATCGCAGCAGGCAACAGGTGCGCATAGTGCGTCGCCGTCACCAAATTGATGTTGTTGGCACCCTGGTCCTGCAGCTCCAGCATAATCTCGACCAGGCGCTCAGGCGAAATCTCAAGGCCAAAATTGCCGGTCGAGATCTCGTGGTTCTGGCAGTAGATACATTTAAGCGAGCAGCCGCTAAAGAAGATCGTGCCCGAACCGGCCTCACCCGAGATAGGCGG
>CABURV010000049.1 GCA_902494035.1 uncultured Collinsella sp. | reverse complement strand
CTTGACCAAGGCAAGTTCGATGGTGCAGAGGTAATCCGCCACTTGCTCGAGGCGGTAGTCGGTCATCGAGGTCTTGCGGCGTCGGACGACCCCTTTTGAGAGGACCTTGCCCACCGAGCGGTCGAGCGCCTGCTTGACAATGTCCTGACCGTTGTCGTAATAGACCTTCACATCGTCGAAGGACTGGAAGAAGCCCAGGTGTTCAATCATGGCGGAGGAGATGTCGCGCCCCATGCGCTCCATTAGCCTTGCCGGGTCTTCGAACTGGCTGCGGCGGTAGACGAACGTGATATAGGAAATGGGAAGTTTGCGGACGAACGAGGAGAAGTAGGCGAGCATCAGCTTGCGCTGCCCGATGCCAAGAAACTCATAATCCTTGTGCCCGTTCATGAGAGGCTCGGAGTGAAACGGAATGTTAGGGAGATCGGCCCTGGCAAGCTTGGCCTCATAGCCCGTGACTGCCTCGGCGATGCTGTCTGCCTGGTCGTGAAAGACGAGTGTGAGCAGGTAGTAGCGAGCTTTGCCGCCGCGGTCGCCGCTCTCGTCGACGAAGATGCTGAGCTCCTTGGCCAATGGGGACTCCTAATGGAATGGATAAAAAAATAGCCGGGGGACTCCCCCGGCACTTGGAGGTAGCTTAATGAGCCACCAATAACCTTATAGCATGCTCTGACGGTAAGTGCAAGGGGGGCGAGCCGGTACATGGCGTTGCGGCTGATGCGCAGCATCGCGCGCCTCGTCGGCGCCGAATATCGCGTTGGTCGATGCGATGGGCCTCACCTGGCTCCTGCTAGTGCTCTTTGTCATGGTCGTCCTCGAGCTCCTTTCGTTTCGAGGCTCCCTCGCGTGCCCGGCCGCGGGCGGCTCCCGGGGCGGTCGCCGCCGTCATTTCCTGCCGCTCCTCGACTCGATGTAGGCGTCCACGGACGCCCTCGAAACTAGGAGCTTCCTTCCGAGCCTGTACGAGTCGATCTCTCCCGACCAGATGAGGTCGTACGCCTTGTTTCGGCTCGCCCTCATGTACTCCTGCATCTCGATCACCGTCATCCATTTGTCCCGATCTTGGCTTCCCTCGGGCGCGGCGCATTCGGCTGTGCGTGCCATGGTTCCTCCAATCTTCCCGTGCGGCACCGCGCGAGGACACCGCACGACACCGTGTGCCTTTTCGTCTGCGCGATGATTGAACCGCCTGATGGCGATTAGCGCGCACGGCGGGAGTGGAGACGGGTCGAGGTGGGTCGAGGTGGCTGGGCCTTCACGAAACGGTCATGAGTCGCGTGCCTTAGCTGCGAGCTAAGTCCCTGAAAAGTAAAAGGCGCCCATGCGGGCGCCTGCCTAGGAGCGATGTTCGTTCGGTTGTGGTTGGAATGCTTCTCTTCCGCGGTGTTGTCGTCCGGGGTCCGGCATCTGTCGTTCGCCTCTTTTGTCGTGTTTGGTGTTGCGTGTTCTGCGAGCGACCTTGCACAGGTTTTCAGCCCGTTGCCTCAGGTGCACCCGGGTAAATGGTACCCATCCGTTGGGACACGGGCACCGCGGGAGGGCTGTTTGGGCAAGCTAGGATGGATGAGCGGCGGGGTTCTAAATGCAATAATTCGAGCTAAAGGGCCTTGTACTCTCTTTTGTAAAACGCGAGGGTGCAATAAACTCGACGATCCCCCTGAACCTTTTCTGAACGAATCAGCTCTTAGGCGGTATGACGCGACACGCATCGGTAGTGCTCGGACTGGGTTAGTCATCGAGTGGGTATAGAACATACGTTCTGTATAACGTTATAGCACCAGGTGGCAGGCGTAGTTTCAATCGAAGCTACGCCTGCTGCTATATATGGGTTGATGGTGGTATCAATGACCGCGATGCTTCTGTTTGCGCTTCAGTTTTCGCTGCTCGAAGCGCGCCTCCGCCTCATCCGCGCGACGCTGGCTTCTTGCTTGAGCCGATTCCCGCTTCATCGTCTCCCGCTGATTCGCGAGCGCCTGCTGCGCCTTGGTGCTCATCGCCGGCTGCTTGAGGGCTTTCGCCGCCTCGCGGGCGCGTCGCTTGGGGTTCTTCGCGGGCTTGCTCGCCTCGGTCGAATCGTGACCGAAGAACGAGAGCTTCGCCCATTTGCTGGCAACGAATCGCAGGATCTCCTCATTGGACGGTTCTGCGCCGAAGACGATGCGGGCGGCGCCGTACCTTCCGTCCTCGACATGCTCCGCCAGCCCGACCCAGAATTGGCCGTCGTGATATACGGTCAGGGTGGACGACACGCTGATCTGCATGGCTGGTTCCTCCTTTATGTAGATGGCCATGCAGAGAAGGGACAACCAAGGAGGCAGGTTACTGATGCGGACTCCCGCACGCCCACGACTACCCGACGGGGACTGTGTTTTCATCTCTGGTGCCCGCATTGTAGCACGCGCGGATTCACGATGTTGATTGCCGGCGCCTAGACGGAGATGAAGGCGGTTCGATCTAGGTCAAGCCGGTCGCTCGTTCATGAAGCGGCCGATTCCCTGAAAATAAAAGGCGCCCACGAGGACACCTACAGGCTATCTTCGAACTACTTGGTTGGGGCAGACGGAGGAAAAAAAATAGGGCAGAATCGCTCTCACGATCCCGCCCCGCAAACCCGAGGGTTTCTAACTGGCTCCATTATTCCGGGCTTCTCAGTTCTGTCATTGACCCAGGTATCATCCGTCTCCTATAGCGAGTGAATATAAAAATAGGGCAGAGTCGCTTGCGCAAGTCCGCCCCTAAAACCGTGAAGGTTTTGCTATCTGCAGGCTATTCTACCAACCCGAGCGATTCTGTCAACCTGCGAAGGAACTCGAGCGCGGAGCGAGCTGCGGCGTCGGGCCCCTTGTCGGGCAGCGCCTCGGTTTCGCCGTCGGCCCTGGCGAACATCTCGGCGAGCTCGGATGCGGCGCGCGAGCGCGAGGAGCCCTCGGGTACCAAGCCGGAGTGCGCCACGAGCACGGTCGCGACCTCCTGCATGGCCGTATTCCCCATCCACTTCCTCCTGGTCGCCTTGGGAATTCCCACGGCGGCGACCCTTCGGGAGACGCCGCTGGACGCCGAGCCCCGGGCGGCGCCCCTCTCGGCGAAGCAGTTGATCAGGCACGAGCCGTGCGCGGCGCAGTTGCGGACGGACTTCACGCGCTTGAGGTCGTAGTGGGAGGCCTCGAGGCGCCTGTCGCCCCATCGCCTGGCGCAGAAGCGCACGAAGTCGATGAGGGTGCCGAACGAGGTGAGCTCAAGGAAGGCCCAGGCAGGCATGTCGCCGGAGTACTTCGCGTAGAGGCTCGAGCTGTAGGGGCTGCGGCCGCTCATCTTGAGCTCGCGCAGGCGGTACTCCCTGTTTGCAGTGGTAAGCGATGCCATGTAGTCGGCCACGATGGCGTAGCCGTCCTCTCCACGGTCCTCCATCTCGCGAAGCAGTGTCACCTTCTGGAAATGCTCGATGTCGAGCGTCATGCCGAGCAGGGCGTGGCGCAGCTCCTGGTCGAGCGCCGCGAGCAGGCGCAGCTGGCCGAAGTCGAGGTCTACGTAGCGGCCGTCGCGCGGGCCTCCCTCGTATTTCGAGAAGAGTTTGCGGTAGGATGCGAGCTTGAAGAAGTTGCACTTGTCGCGCAGGTAGTCCGCGGCCTCTTCCTCGGAACACAGTTCGAAGGCTACGCCCTTCTGCTTGAGGTGCTCTATCTGCTGCTCGATTGTGAGGATCGGCTTCCTATCGTGGGGTTCGGCCATGCTCGGTCTCCTGTCATTGATTTGAGAATCCTATTCTACCAGCATGTTTGCCCTGAATCCTGAAGGCCCGTTCGCCAACTCATAAGCAAGCCACCTGAGACTACTCACTTTGTTCACGAATGGCGAAGACCTGCGACCTGGGGTTTTGCAAATGGCGCGCAAGCCACCCGCGTTAATTCACTTGCGATTGCAGCTGGCGGCTTGCGGGCAAAAGGGCGGTTGAGTTTCAAAACGGGCGTTTTCGGCGCCATCGAGCCTCCAAAGGCGACCCGCCGCGCACTTTGGGACAAAAACAAAAACTCAAAGCCCTGAGTTTGAAAAAAGTTTTTGAGGTTGTCCCAGCTTTTGTCCCCGAAGCCGACGAAACGCGACATCGCGTCATTCGGCGGCACGCGTTCCGTGTCGATGCCGAAAACTGGGTGTAACTGGAGTGACGGGACGGCAGAACCGACGCCATCGAGTGGGAATAACGGGAACTGGCTTCTGAACTCGCGTTTTGGTGCTGCCGAGTACCGCCTGATGCTGTTTCGGCATCGCCTCAGAACAAAGCCACCAGCGAAATAGTGGGAATAAAAGCCCTCGAACCCTCTGGTTCGAGGGCTTTCTTTTTGCCTCCCTACCTGGGAAAACGGTTCAATTATTCCCGCATGCCCCTACTGGGCGGCACGGCGGAGCACTCGGCGGTACGGGAATAATGGGGCCCTGCGGGAATAATTCACAATTCGGGTCCCCCGGGGGCCCATTTCGCGCGGGTGAAACTGAGTTGAAACTACGAGGCGGATTCAAGCCCTCATCGATTGCATTTGCCCAGGTCAACAAACGGGAATAATAAAACGCGAAAATCGGTTTCGCCAGCGGTGCCTACGCCGGCGGCCTTAACGTGGTCACGATAATTGAGCAGTTCGACCACGAGAGTCGTGTCCCTGGACACGGCGAGATGATATTCGGTCAATGAAGGCCGCCGAGCGCCCGGCTGCCTCGGTCGCCTTGCGGCTCTGCTCCTCCGTGCAACTCGGACTTCGCGGACAGCCTCCAGGCTTCAGACGGCAGCTACTTCAGGTGCTGCGTCGGACTTAAACCCATTCACCGGTCATTTGTGACCGTTCGCGGCGCTGCAAACAGAAATGTCCTCTTTGTCTTGCAGTTGTTATATCAAGTCATATAATAGGTGATGACATTATTACAGCGGATAACAAAGTTAGGAGTCCCGATATGCAGGTAGTTCTGGCATCGCACGGTCGTCTTGCTGAGGGAATGAAAGATACCCTTGGCATCATTTTTGGGGAGTTGCCGGATCTGACGACGCTCTGCGCATACGTTGACCCGGACGTCACCTTAGCCCAGCAGGTCAAAGACGTGCTGGCGCGTAAAGTTCCCGGCGAGGAGATGCTCGTCGTTACCGATCTCTTTGGCGGCAGCGTGAACAACGAGTTCATGGCCGCCCTTGCCGAGAATGACTTTACGCTCATCTGCGGCATGAACATGCCCCTGCTCGTCGAGATTCTCTCTGACGCAAATCCCGGCCCCGCGGCCGTAAGGGCGGCGGTCGACTCTTGCAAGGACACCATCATGATCTGCAACGACCTGCTCGATGACGGCCAGGACTGTGGCGAGGATTTCTGACGTGGATGTCCAGTCCCTTTACCCGATGAACATCTCGTTCAGGTATTTCGGCCTCGAGAAGTTCTTTGAGTCTTGCGCCAAAACAGGTCTGCATAATGCAGAGATCTGGCTTTGTCCCCAGCACTTTCTTATCAACGGTCAGTTCTCGGAGGACCCTTCAAAGCTCAAGGCTCTCATGCGCGAGTACGGAGTTCAGATCAAGTGCCTCTGTGGCGAGCAGAACAATCCAAAGCCCAACAACATGGCGGCTCGCGGCGAACTCCTCGTTGGCAATACGCGCTCCTACTTCCGTAGGGTGATTGATCTTGCTGAGGCCATTGGCTGCCCGAAGGTTCTTGTGACCCCCGGCTGGAATTACTTTGACGAGAAGGTCGATGAAGCGCGCGTACGAAGCATCGACATGCTGAGAGAGCTCTCGGTCTACGCACATGCTCGAGGGGTCACTCTCGTGCTTGAGAGCATCTGGAGTAAATCCTCCCAGATTGCGCCAACGATAGCGCAGATTGCCAACATCAAGGATGCGGTGAATAGCGACAGCCTGAAGCTCACGCTTGACCTTGGCGCCATGAGCGACGCGGGCGAGACTGTCGACGATTGGTTCAGCACGTTCGGCAGCGACATCGTGCACTGCCATTTCGTGGACGGTACTCCTACGGGACATATGCCTTGGGGCCACGGCAACCTGGCCATGCGGGGCATTCTGGCTTCGTTCAAGAAAGCCGGTTACAAAGGGGGCTTCTCGCTTGAGTACGTGCACCCAATGAGCTTCCAAGATCCGGCAGGGTATCTAGCCGAGACAAAAGCCCTGTTTGAGAAGTGCCTTCAAACGATTTAGTCATGCGTGCATCAACCAAGGAAAGGAAAAAAGATGATCAAGCTATGCAGGGTGGACCACAGGTTGCTCCACGGCCAGGTCGCATGCTCCTGGAGCCATGCCCTGGGAGCCGATGCCATTCTTATCGTCTCTGACGAAGTGGCATCCAACGAGGTCCGCATGAAGACGATGCGACTGGCAAAGCCGGTGGGCATAAAGCTGGTTATCAAGGGCGTCGACGACTCCATCAAGGCAATCAAAAGCGGCGTGACTGACAAATATCGCCTGCTCATCGTTACCGGCAGCATTGCGGATGCCGAGAGGCTGGTCCGCGAGTGTGGCATTTCCTCGCTGAATCTGGGCGGCACCGTAAAGAGCTCCGAGACGACCCGCAGCTTCGGCAGTGCGGTCCATCTAACCGATGAAGAGGTAGAGGTTGTCCGCGGCCTCGTCCGCGATGGCGTGGAAGTCGAGGTGAGGCAGGTAGCAAAGGACAAGAAGGTCGTTCTTTCCGAGAAGGACCTCTGATTGTGACGGACAGTAAGTTGAAGGAGGAGCAATGGCTTTTCAAGCGTTTCTTATCGCTCTGATTATCTTTGTGGGAAAGGCCGACTACTTCGTCGGCACGGCAATGTTGGGCAGGCCCTTGGTCCTTGGCATGCTCGTCGGCATTGCGCTGGGCGACGTGTCTCAGGGGGTGATCATCGGCTTCCAGCTGGAGCTCGTCTTTATGGGCATGCAGGCTATCGGCGCTTCCATTCCGCCTGACATGATCGTCGGCTCGGTGCTGGGAGCCGCCTTTGCCATCAGCACGGGCAACGGCATCGACACGGCGGTCACCATCGCGATGCCTGCGGCGATTCTCTCTGCCTTTGTGGTGAACCTCTTCTATGGCGTGATTACCCCGCTTATGGCTCGAACGGCAGACAAGTTTGCCGCCGAGGACAATGATAAGGGCATCTCCGCGGTGTTTCTTGCCAACGGTTTTCTCTTTGACGTGACTTTTGGCGTCATTGGTTTTGTGACGTTCATGTTCGGCGGCGACGCGGTATCCGCCTTTGTCGCTTCGATTCCGGCGTGGCTCACCGCTGGCATCACCATCGCGACCGGCATTCTCCCTGCGCTCGGCTTTGCCCAGCTTGTGACCATGATTGCCTCTAAGGAGACCGCGGTCTTCCTCCTGCTGGGCTTTGTCCTCGCAGCGTATCTTGGCGTTCCGGTCCTGGGCATTGTTTGTATCGCGGTTGTGATAGTCGGGATTCTCTTTATGGCACACATCTTTATGCCCAACCAGGGCTCGGCTTTGATGACGGAAGGCGAGGACGACAATGAGTTCTAGCGATGCAACGAAGAAGCTTGGCAAGAAGGAACTCCGGAGCCTCTTCCTCAGGTCCTTCTCGACGTCTCACGCATGGCACTTCGAGCGCCAGCAGCACATGGCCTTCTGCTGGTCGATGATTCCTGCGATCAAGAAGCTCTATGACCGGCCCGAGGACAGGATTGCCGCCTACCAGCGTCACCTCGAGTTCTACAACTGCCACACGACCATGCAACCCCTCATCGGCGGTATCGTCTGCGCCATGGAGGAGGAGAACGCCAACAACGAGGAGTTCGACACCTCCTCGATCAGCTCCATGAAGGTCGCCCTCATGGGACCGCTTGCGGGCATCGGCGACTCCCTCATCGGCGGCACCCTGCGCATCATCGCCACCGGCATTGCGGGCGGTCTGTGCATGGCGGGTTCTCCCTTCGGCCCGCTTCTGTTCCTGCTTATCTTCAACGCGGTCAACATTGCTCTGCGCTGCCTTGGCGTGAAGTATGGCTACGGCCTGGGCGAGAATATCATCTCCAAGGTTTCCGATCCCAGCACCATGCAGAAGCTTACCTGCGCGCTCTCCATCGTCGGTCTCATGGTCATAGGCGGCATGATTGCGACGAACGTCGCCATCACGACTCCCATCGCCTTTGATATCAGCGGCACCGCGTTCTCGCTTCAGGACACGCTCGACTCCATCTTCCCGAAGCTCCTTCCGGTGGCGGCGTTCGGCATCCTGTATGCCCTCAACAAGAAGGGCGTGAACGTCCTCGCACAAATCATTGCAATCATGGTCCTTGGCGTCGTGCTTGGGGCCGTCGGAATCCTCGGTTAGGAGAATCTAGTGCTTGAATTCTGTCTCGACACCGGCGACTTTGAAATGGTGAAAATCGCCAGCAGCATCTATCCCGTTAATTGCTTTAGCATGAACCCCTCCATTGCCGTCAACTGCCTCAAGGGCACCGGCAAGTCCTTCGTGCAGAATGCGCTGGACATCCGTGGCGTCATCGGTGAGGAAACTCCTTTCTTCCTTGAGGCCATGGGAGACACCGCAGAGGAGCTCGTGGAGGACGCCAAGGCAATGGTCAAGGCTGTTCCGGGCAACACCTTTGTGAAGATTCCGGCATGTCCGGAGGGCTTCAAGGCAATTCGCGAGCTCAAGAATGCTGGCATTGCCACCTCTTGCACTGCCGTCTACACCTTCAACCAGGCGATGCTCGCGGCCATGGCGGGCGCCTCATACGTTGCCGTCTACGTGAGCAGGCTCGACAAGAACGGCGGCGACGGCATCGAGGTCGTGCGCCGCATCAAGCAGGCCTTCGTTGCCCACAACATCGACTGCGTGGTCAGCGCGGCCTCCCTCAAGACTCCGCTCTCGCTCCAAGAGGCCATCGAGGCCGGTGCCGATAACGTCACCGTCGACCTTGAGATGCTTGAGGCCCTGGCGGTCCACCCCATGACCGAGGGCACGCTTAAGACCTTCAAGTCCGATTGGGAGGGCCTGTTCGGCGAGGGCGTCCGCATCGTCGACATGGTCGCTTAGGATTTCTGTCGTCAAGTAAGGGATATGAACGGCCCCGCCGGAGACGGTGGGGCCGTTTGACTGGGGCAAGCCGCGGGCCTGGTAACCGGGCCAGAAGAAAGGGGCGCGAAATGAGAGCTTGGTGTTCTGTTGGCCACTATCTGCAGGGCGTTGATGTTATTGGGCGAGTAGGCCGGTATGCGTCGATGTTTGGCAAAAACCACCTGTTCCTTGTGGACAGCTTCGTGTGCCAGATGCTAGGGGAGGGGCTCTATGGCGCCTACCCCTCTTTGGAGGGATGCACGTATCGGACCCTGACATTTGAGGGCGAGATAAGCCGCAAGAGCATATCGAGGCTTAGCAATGAAGCTGGGGGAGAGTTTGACGTCATCGTTGCCGTAGGTGGCGGGAAAGTCATCGACGTGGCCAAAATGGTTGCCGCTCAAAGTGGCGCGGCGCTCGTCGTGTGCCCGACGATTGCGGCGACGGACGCTCCCACGAGTGCTATGTCCATCCTCTATAGCGATGAAGGGGAGATGAACGAGATTGTCCTCCATGTGAAGAATCCCGATCTCGTTCTGGTGGACTCCAGGGTCATCGCAAACGCCCCAACGAGATTTCTCTCGGCGGGGATAGGAGACGCCCTCTCGACCTACTATGAGGGCGAGTCCAACTGGAAGACTGGTCATGCCAACTACGTTTGGTGCCAAAGCGAGCAGGCGGTTGGCACTGCGGCGGGTCGCGCGGTTGCTCGCGCATGCATGGAAACGCTCGAGAGGGATGGCCGCGCTGCCGTCAAGGCATGTGAGCAGAGCACTGTTACGCCGACGCTTGAGAATGTGATTGAGGCAAACATCCTCATGAGCGGCATTGGTTTCGAGAATGTCGGATGCTCTCTTGCCCACGGTCTGGGCAACGCGATGACGGTGCTCCCCGATGGCGAGAAATCCATGCATGGCGAGAGGGTGGGTTTCTCGACGCTGAGCCTCATGATTGCCGAGGACTACCCGAGTGAGGAAGTCGAGCGAGTGGCGCGCTTCTGCAGGGACTGCGGCGTTCCGACAACCTTCTCGGAGCTCTCGCTTGCGCCCAGCGACGATGACCTTCTCAAGGTTGCGCAGGCGGCAATGCAGGCCGAGTCTTGGGGCGCGAGCCCCGTGAGGCTCTGCGACGCGGAAGTCGTGGACATTCTCAAGGCAACTGACGCCCTTGGGCGGAGGATCGCGCAAGAGTAAGTAACGTCCCTCCTTGAAAAACAAAAAGCTGAGGGCCGCAAGCGGAGCTCGAACTCCGCTTGCGGCCTCTTTTACGTGCCTATGTTTCGGTAACGATTTTTCCCTCCGGCGAAATCACGAAGCGGAATGACGCTCTGTCTCCCCTGAGCAGGGATTTTGAATAGTGAAGGGGATTGCCCTCGCTGTCCTTGGTAATCTTGGATAGCACGAAGATGGGCGAACCGATGATGCAAGAGAGGAGCTTGGCCTCATCCTCGCGCGCGGTTGAAACGTCTATGACGAGCTCCTCGACCCCCAGCTGTATGCCGTAGTTTTCCGACAAGAGGCCATAGAGGCTCATATCCTCGCTTAGGTCGTCAAGAAAGCTCGGGAAAGACCTTTCCGAGACATAGACGGAGTCGAGCGCGATAGGGATGGAGTCTTCGAACACGAGCCTCTTTGCCATCAGAACGGTATCACCGACCTTTATGTCCAGCGCGTTTGCGAGGGCAGGGGTGGCTTCGAGGGAGGACCGCTCCAGGACCCGTCTATGGTTCTTGCCGCCAATATCGGAAAAGGCGTGGTAGCCAAAGTTGTTAGGCGATCCTTTTCGGATGACTCGCTTGGGGACGGAGACAAAGGAGCCCTTTCCGCGCAGTCGGTATATAAGACCCTCATCCACGAGATTCTGGACAGCTCTTCGGACGGTAATGCGGCTCACCGAATAGCGTTCGCAGAGCTCGAGCTCGGTCGGAATCTTCTCTCCCACGCCGAGCTCTCCGGAGATGATTTGCTGACGGAGATTGTTTTCTACCTGTGAGTAGAGCAGGTCGGGTCTTGCGTCGTTGTTAGATGCCATGATGCCTCCGATGACGCGAGTGGTGATAGTAAGGGCGTTCTAGGTAGCCCACTGTTTTCGTAAGTATATGATGACATAAGACTTTATATCGCCATAAAGATTACAGGAGATGGTCGTTGAATCGTAAGCCTTGATTATCGACTTTATCCGAACACCTCCCACATTCATCCGCACATGTACGGATGAATGTGGGAATCCGATACCCTGAGGGCCGGATCGGCCAGCCCCGGGAGATCGGAGGACGGCATGTCCGGAAAGAAGATGAAGGGCCCCGCGAGGGCGGTCCCGAGGGCCTACGGAAGGCTCACGAGGCACGAGCGGGACACGGTCTAGAGGATGCTGGAGCGCGGGGCGTCGTGCAGGGAGATCGCGAGGGAGCTGGGCAGGTCGCCCTCGACGGTGAGCGCCGAGGTGGCGTCGCACAGGTTCGTGACGGCGCCGAAGGCCAGGCGCGGCGAGCGCGTGGACGCCTCCGCCGACCTGTCGGCGGCCTGCCCGCGCCTGGCGGCGTGGCCGCGATGCTGCAACGGCTGCGGCCGGTACCGCGCGATCGGCTGCAAGCGCCGCCCCCACGTCTTCTACGAGGCCCGGGCCGCGCAGCTGTGCGCCGACTCGGTCCTCGTCTCGTCCAGGCGCGGGATAGCCAATCCAGCCATCATCTCCGCGAAGGCGGACGCCAGGAAAGGCTCGGCTTGAGCTCGGTCGGACGCGGTCTGCGGGGCATCATTCAGGCTCAGGGGGTTTCCTTGTCTTCTTCGGTCGCAACCTGAATGATAGGGACGGCCCCTTCTCTCTTTCCCTTTCGTTTTCGACGCGTCACCCTCTCGGCGGGCACAAGGCCCGCGCTCGCGGGTGCAGGGGCTACGCCCAAACTCCAAAAACGTAACGCCGTGCTCGAAGCGTTTCCGGATGTCAGCGTAATCTCAGATCCCGTTCGTCAACTCATGGGCAAGCCGCCTGAGACTACTCATTTCTCCTACTGGCAATGAAGGCCTGCGACCTGCAGTTTTGCAAACTGCTTGAAAGCCACCTGCGTTGATTCACTTCCTATTGCAGCTGGCGGCTTGCACGCGAAAAGGCATTTGAGTTTCAAAACGGGCGTTTTCGGCGCTATCGAGCCTCCAAAGGCATCCAGCCGCGCCCTTTGGGACAAAAACAAAAACTCAAAGCCCTGAGTTCGAAAATAGTTTTTGGAGTTGTCCCGACTTTTGTCCCCGAAGCCGATGAAACGCGACAGGGTGTCACCTGGTGGCACTCGGCTCGAGACGGCGCCGAAAACTGGGCGCAACTGGAGTGACGGGACGGCAGAACCGACGCCATCGAGTGGGAATAAACGTTATTCGTTGATTTCAAGCCTCTGACCTGCGAAAACAGGTCGGGGGCTTCTTATTTTGCAACCTCTGTGCAACCTTTGCGGTTTCGCGCCCCGTGAACAGGGGACGTAGCGCTGTTCACGTCTGGGCCCATGTCGGCACCGATCAATGCCCGCGCTGCTTCTGCTTGCGCTTCAGCTTCCGCTGCTCGAAGCACGTCGCCCGGGGTTCCTCGCCAGAGGAGAACCGACCGTTCCTTGCGAAACCGCGAGACCAGCTATATCCGCTTGCTGCGGGCTTGCTTGAGCCAGTTCCTCTTGAAAGAGCCTATACCTCCGAAGAACTTGTTGTACGTCTCACCGTTCTCCTTGGCCTCGCACTTGACCAAGGCAAGTTCGATGGTGCAGAGGTAATCCGCCACTTGCTCGAGGCGGTAGTCGGTCATCGAGGTCTTGCGGCGTCGGACGACCCCTTTTGAGAGGACCTTGCCCACCGAG
>CABURV010000048.1 GCA_902494035.1 uncultured Collinsella sp. | reverse complement strand
TGGGCTTTTGCGCCATGGGCGCCGGCGCCTACTTTACGAGCACCATGTCGTTTGCCCGCATGATGATGAGCGGCGCCGCCTTGCCGCTGGTCTTTGGCTCGTTTATTTTGACCATCGTCGGCATGGTCATGATGTCGGCTGCTGCCAGCAAACAGTCCGTGGGCCTGTCCCTTGTGGGTTACGTGATCTTTGCGAGCACCTTTGGCCTGACCGCGTCGTTTGGCCTTGCCAACTACGACCTGCCCACCATCAACACTGCCTTTATCGCCACGGCCGCCATCACCTTTGTCTTTGGCGCGCTGGGCGTGACCTTCCCCAAGTTCTTCCAGCGTGTGTATGGCATCGGCTTTGGCATCCTGCTTGCCACGATTCTGGTCGAGATCGTGCTGATGTTCATGGGCGTCTCGCAGTCCATCACCGATCTGATCGTGATCGTGGTGTTCGCCGGGTTTATTGGCTACGACACCTATGTTGCCACGACGGTGCCGCCCACGCTGCCCAATGCGGTGCTCATGGCGTCCAATCTGTTCGTGGACATTATCAACGTGTTCCTGCGCATCCTGAACATTCTCGGTCGTCGCGACTAGCGTGGCGTTGCGACGCTTCCTGCCGGACACGGTAAAACGATACGAAAGGCGGTCCTTCGGGGCCGTCTTTTTTGTGCGTGGCGGGGTATCATGGATGGGAAAAAGCCGATAGCGGCAGCGACAGGAAAGGTGGCCACGTATGGCAGATGTCGACAACAGGAACCGTAACCGCAGGTCTAACCGAGCGGGTCAGCCCAATCCCAAGCGCGAGGCGCGTGCCAAGGCCGCCGAGCGCCATGTGGCGGCTGTGTCCGAGGCCTGCGCCAAGGACATCGAGCGTTCGCTTGCCGGCGTACGCGAGTTCGATGGTATGCCTGCCGGTTTTGTCGCGGCGATGAAGGCCAAGGCCCAGAAGGCGGCGGCTGCTGAGGAGCAGGCTGCCGAGGCTGTGGAGGCCGATGCTGCCGAGGCTGACGCTGCCGAGGTAGAGGCTGCCGAGGTGGAGACCGCGGTCGAGCCCGAGGTGGCGCTCGAGTCCACCGAGTTGGCCGACGAGGCTGAGTCCGCGCCCGCGGAGGAGGCTGCTCCGGCCCTGCCCGAGGTCACTGTGCTTGATGCCTCCGCCACGCAGGCAATCCTCGATAACGGCCGCGGCTATGCGCAGTTCTGCGATATGGCTGTGCTTGCCTTTGCCTCGTTTACCAATCCGGGCGGCGGCTATATCCAGGGTTACCTGGGCCAGGAGGCGACGCTCTGCGCCGATTCGTACCTGTACAACGTACTCGACAAGCAGCGTAAGTGGTACGGTGAGAACCGTCGCCGCAACATCAACTGCGAGCTGTACCGCAACCGTGCGCTGGTGGTGCCCGCGGTGCGCTTCGATCGCAACCATGTGCACGCCTATGCCGACGTAATCGTGGCCGCCGCGCCCAACGCCAAGCGTGCCCGCCAGGAGTATCGCGTGAGCGACGATGCCTTGCTTGACGCTCTGCGCGATCGCATCCGCTTTGCGCTTGCCATCTGCGACGAGCTGGGTCGCGAGAAGCTCGTACTGGGTGCTTGGGGTTGCGACAACAACGGCTTCGACGCCGAGGCCGTGGCCGAGCTCTTCCGCAAGGAGCTCGCATCGGGCGACTTTAAGGTCAAGCAGGTGTTCTTTGCCGTGCCCTCTACGCGCTGGGATGAGGATTTTGCCAAGTTCGAGCACGTGCTGGCAAGCTTCCCCGAGCGCAACGAGGAGTCCTATGCCCAGGTTGCCGCACGCGCTGCGGCTGCTCGCGCCGCCGAGCAGGCCCAGGCTGCCGCCGAGGACGATGAGGACGATGACGATTGGCGCAAGTACCTGTAATCGGTACGTGCCGACAGATAGGTCGAGCCGGCGGGAGGGCTGCTCCCGTCGGCTTTTTACTAAAGGAAGGGCTTACGATGAAAAACGTTCTGTGCTTTGGTGACAGCAATACCTATGGCTATGATCCGGCTGGTATGCGCGATGGCACCGCGGTGCGCTATGCGCAGGATGTGCGCTGGTGCGGCGTGGCGCAGCGTGACCTGGGCGAGGGCTGGCATGTGATTGAGGAGGGGCTTAACGGCCGCACGACGGTGCGCGACGATATGTGCCATCTGGACACTAACCTCAACGGCATTCGCGCGCTTCCGATGCTGCTCGAGGCCCATAAGCCGCTGGACGCCATTGTGATCATGCTGGGCACCAACGACTGTAAGACGGTCTTTAACGTGACAGCTTCCGATATCGCCCGTGGCGCCATGGCACTGATTCGCGTCGTCCGCGCGTTTCCGTGGACCGACGCTGCGCCTTGTCCGCGCATTCTGCTGATGGCTCCTATCAAGATCAAGCCGCAGATCGCCGATGTGTATATGACCGACTTTGACGAGCATTCCGTTGAGGCATCTGAGCATTTTGGCGAGTACTATGCGCGCGTGGCAGAGCAGTTTGGCTGCGACTTTTTGAATGCCGCCGAGTTTGCCGAGCCGGGCGATATCGACTATCTGCATATGATGCCCGAAAGCCACGAGAGCCTGGGTCACGCCGTGGCAGCCAAGCTCCAAGAGATGCTCGGTGAGTAGCGCGACCCCAAACCACCACAAAGGTGCCCTTGCGGTGGCTTGTTTCGTTTGTTTGTCTTGATCTGTAACAGTTCTAAGGCTGAAAACGGGCTAGATGTTACAGATTGAGATTATTTAGATCGATATCGGTCGTTTGTCTCGTTCTGTAACATCTAGGGTCGATTTTGCCGAGTTACTGTTACAGATCTAGATTATCTTCTCAGCGGAATTTGAATGTCTCGATCTGTAACAGGTGGGCCGAAAAATGGACTCTAACTGTTATAGATTGAGATGTTTGTGGGAACCACCGCAAAGGTGCCTGTCCCCTTTGCGGTGGTTTTGGGACGGGGCTTAGTACTGCCACATGTGGTTGACGGGGCCGGAACCTTTGCCCATGTCAAAGCCGGCGGCGAGAGCACCGGTTAGGTAGGCCTTGCCGGCGTTGACGGCGTCGGCAAGATCCATGCCTTGTGCCAATGCGCAGGCGATGGCGGACGAGAGCGTGCAGCCGGTGCCATGCGTGTTGCCGGTCTCGATGCGCTTGTGGCGGAACCACGTGGTGAGCGGATCGCCCAGGTGGTTACCCTCGTCATCGAGCGGCGCGGGTTCGGCCAGCACGTCGTTGGCCTCGTTGACAAAATGCCCGCCCTTAACGAGGGACGCGCAGCCAAAGCGGCGGGTGAGGAGCATGGCAGCGTTTTGCTGTGTGCGCTCGGAATCGACCTCGTAGTCGAGCAGCGCCATGGCCTCGGGAATGTTGGGCGTGATGACGGTCGCCAGCGGGAACAGGCGACGCGTGAGCGCCTCAGCGGCGTCCTCGGCAATGAGGCGAGCGCCCGAAGTGGCGACCATAACGGGATCGACGACCAAGTTGGTTACGTTCCATGCGTTCAGGCGGTCGGCGATAACTTCGATAATCTCGACAGACGAAACCATGCCGATCTTGACGGCGCTCGGGCGGATATCGTCAAAAACGGCGTCAATTTGCGCGGCTACGATATCTGGCGAGATATCCTGCACGGCGGTGACGCCCAGTGTGTTTTGCGCTGTGATGGCGGTGATGGCCGTCTCGGCATACAGACGGTGGGCCGTGATGGTCTTAATGTCGGCCTGAATGCCGGCGCCGCCGCTGGAATCGGATCCAGCGATAGACAGGACGGCAGGTACCTTACTACGATCCATGTTCGCTCCCTTGTTCGGTTGGATTCAAATGGGTCTTCTACCTGCATTATAAAGTTGCCCGGGCCGGCTGCATGCCGATCCCGGGCGGGTGGTGCAATCTTTACGCAAATGTTAGCAAATGTTCACACGTCAACAATTGACGGGCGTTGCAGCAGACATACTGGATTGCCTCGTAAAAGCTAATCCTCCATACCGAGGTCGATTGTCGTGCCTTCGAACACCTTGTTGACGGTGCGGACGGCGCACATCTTGCCGCACATGGTGCAAGTGCCCTCAGTGGCGGCAGGAGACTCCTCGTAGCGCTTCTTACCGGTGACCGGGTCGAGTGCACACTTCCACATGGCATCCCAGTCGAGTTTGCGGCGCGCCTGGCCCATCTTGTCGTCCATGTCGCGGGCGTGGGGCACCTTCTTGGCGATGTCGGCGGCGTGTGCGGCAATCTTAGTGGCCATAAGGCCGTCGAGCACATCCTGGGCGTTGGGCAGGCACAGGTGCTCGGCGGGCGTCACGTAGCACAGGAAGTCGGCGCCCGAGCTCGCGGAGATGGCGCCGCCGATGGCTGCGGTGATGTGGTCGTAGCCCACACCGATATCGGTCACCAGCGGCCCCAGCACATAGAACGGGGCGTTGTGGCACAGGCGTTTCTGCAGCTTCATGTTGGCGGCGATCTCGTCGAGCGCCATGTGGCCCGGTCCCTCGACCATAACCTGAACGCCGGCAGCCCAGGCGCGCTTGCACAGCTTGCCCAGCTCGATCATCTCGGCGGTCTCGGTGGCATCGTTGGAATCGTAGAGGCAGCCCGGGCGACAGGAGTCGCCGAGCGAGATCGTCACGTCGTACTCGTGGCAAATCTCGAGCAACTCGTCGTAGAACTCATAGAACGGGTTCTCGTTACCGGTGACCTCCATCCAGCCAAACAGCAGCGAGCCGCCGCGGCTCACGATGTTCATCAGGCGGCCGGTCTCCTTAAAGGTCTTGGTGACCGACTTGTTGATGCCACAGTGGATGGTCATAAAGTCCACGCCGTCCTCGGCGTGCGCGCGCACGACCTCGAACAGGTCGTCCTTGGTAAGCTTGACCAGCGGCTTTTCCATGTAGCCGATGGCGTCGTACATGGGGACGGTGCCCACCATGAGCGGCGTCTCGTCGATGAGCTGCTGGCGGAACTGACGTGTCTTGCCCGAGTTGGAGAGGTCCATGATGGCGTCGGCGCCAAAGTCCTCGGCAATCTTGACCTTCTTCCATTCCTCGGCGGCATCGGCCTTGTCGCCCGAGATGCCCAAGTTGACATTGACCTTGGTGGACAGGCCCTCACCGACACCAAAGGCGCGCATGCCCTTTTTGATATGTACGATGTTGGCAGGAATGGCGATGCGGCCGTCGGCCACGCGCTCGCGGATGTACTCGGGGTCGCGATGCTCGCGCTCGGCGACCTCCTTCATCTGCGGTGTGATCTGCCCGGCGCGGGCGAAGTCGATTTGCGTGACGAGCTTGGACTCGGTCTGTGTGCTCATTGGCACGGCTCCCTTCGTTGGCATTACCCATATCAGGTTTGCGGGTCAGGGCGGGCGCGCCCAATCTCAGCCTGCCGTCCTGTCCTGCAAGCTCCCCGTTATGTCATGGGCTCAAGTATAGCCTGAATGGGTACGATTGGGCCAACGAGCGTGCCTGTGGGGAGGCGAACATGGAAGACAAGCATCTATATCGAGAGACACAATGGGATGTATCGGCTGAGGAAAGCCGCGCACACCATGGCCTTGTCGCGATTGGTTTTGCGGTGCTTGCCGTGCTGGTGATTGCCTTTTGTATCTGGACGTTTGGCGGTCGCGGCGCCGCCGCCTGGGAGTTCGAGGCTGATGATAGCCTACCGATCATGACGGTGAAGGTCGCTGGCGGTAACACGGTGGCAGCTCCCGGCGACTATTGGTATCCGTGCGATGGATTTGTCCAGCTGCAGCTAAGCGGTGGTTCCATTCCTGGTGAAGAGATCGAGCGCGTGACCTTCGATGCGTCGCTTAAGACGCTTTCAGTCGAGCTCAAAGATAAAGGGGATGTGCCCACGACGATGGATATCGCGCTGACGGAATGGCGTCTTGAGCCTCCGTCGGGTGTTACGGTGTCCGAGGTGGAGCATGTCAAGATTACCTATCAGGACGGCTCGACAAATGAAATTGCCAAAGCCGACGGCTTGGCGGAATAAACGCCGTGCCTAGGCAGCACATTCAAAAGTAACGGTGGTCCTACAAGGCCTGTTCGTTCAGGAAGACCAAAGTGTCTTTATTTGAAAGCTCGGGAAAGTGACGATAACCAACGTCGAACGCGGTGAGTTCGCCTACATCCTCGAGCTTGTTTTCTGCCATCCACCGCACCATGGAGCCGCGTGCCTTTTTGCTGGCGGTCGAGCGTTGGATGGGCTTGCCGTTGCGGACACCCTCGCCAAAGAGGCACGTGACGGCTGTGGCGTCGCCCGCGAGGTGAGGCAGAACGGCTTTGGCATACTCTACGCTGGCGAGGTTGACGATCGTAGCGTTGGAGCCTGCCGGAGCGATGACCCGTGCGAGCTTGTCGCCCCAAAACGCGTAGAGGTCTCGGGCACCGTCGACGGCAAGCTTCGCGCCCATCTCCAGCCGATACGGTTCAACGGCATGAAAGGGGCGCACGCATCCGTAAAGGCCCGAGAGGACCCAGAGATGGTTTTGCAGCCAGTCGAGCTGTGCGGCATCCATGACCTCGGGCGCCATGCTTTGGTATTGAATGCCGTGATAGGACATGACGGCAGGGGAGATTCGACGCGCGATATCGGGATCGGCGAGGTCGGCATCGCTCAGGACGGGCATAAATTCGTGAAGCGTATCCAGGCACGTTGTAAGCAGCCTGTCGCTCACATTCCATAGCGCCTGCAGGCCGCCGCTGCCTTCATTTCGTTCGATATCTAGCAGTGCGCGGTGGAGGCGAGCTGTCTCGCGCACAAAGGGTGGAATGCCCAGGACTTCAAAAGCATCTTGGGCCGCGCACATTTGCTTGGCGGGCGAAATGATGACCTGCAGCATGGACTCTCCTCTGCCAAAAAAGAAGTTGCGGTGGAATACGGTCTGTTTTGGCCGTTTATGGGCTAGTTTAGTCCGTATTTCACCGCAAGTTAAAAGGAGACTGGCTAGGCGCGCTCGAGGAAGGCCTTGTAGCCGCGGTAGGCCTCGTAGATATCGGCCTTGTTAGCGACCTCCCACAGGGCGTGCATGGACAGGACGGCAACGCCGGAGTCGATGACGTTCATGCCGTACTTGGCCATGATGTAGGCGATGGTGCCGCCGCCGCCCGCATTGACGCGGCCGAGCTCGCAGGTCTGGAAGTCCACGCCCGCCTCGTCCATGATGTCGCGGACGAGGGCCACGTACTCGGCGTCGGCGTCGTTGGAGCCACCCTTGCCGCGGCTGCCCGTGTACTTGTTAAAGCACAGGCCGCGACCCATGAAGGCTGCGTTCTTGGTCTCGAACTTGCCGGCATAGCCTGGGTCGAAGCCGGCGGACACGTCAGAGGAGAGCATGCGGCTGCGGGCGAGCGCGCGGCGAAGGGCCAGCGGGCTGTCCTCGCCGGCGAGCGTCATGATCTCGGCGACGGTGTTCTCGAAGAAGCGGCTCGTCATGCCGGTGGCACCCACGGAGCCAATCTCCTCCTTGTCGACGATGAGTGTGATGCTCGTGCGCTCCACGTTGGCGACGTCGATCTGGGCGAGCATGGACGGATAGGCGCAAACGCGATCGTCGTGGCCATAGCCCAGAATCATGGAGCGGTCGAGGCCCATGTCGCGGGCCGGGCCGGCGGGCACGACCTCAATCTCGGCGGAGAGGAAGTCCTCCTCCTCGACGTCGTACTGCTCCTTGAGGATATCCAGGAACATCTGCTTGACGGGCTCCTTGGGAGCGTCCTTGTCGTCCTCGTCAAACTTGACGGGGCGGCCGCCCACGATCACGTCGAGGATCTCGGCATCGACGGCATCCTTGGCGGGCTTGGCCATCTGCTCGCTCGAGAGGTGGATCAGCAGGTCGGAGATGGTAAAGACCGGGTCGTCCGCCTTGTCGCCGATGTTGATGTCGACGGTGGTGCCGTCCTTTTTGCAGATGACGCCTACGAGTGCGAGCGGGGAAGCGACCCAGTGGTAGCTCTTGACGCCGCCATAGTAGTGCGTGTCGAGGTAGGCCATGTCGCCGGCCTCGAAGGCGGGATTCTGCTTAAGGTCCAGGCGCGGCGAGTCCACGTGGGCGCCCAGGATGTTAAAGCCCTGCTCGAGCGGGGCGGTGCCCAGGTTGACGAGCATAAGGTCCTTGCCGTGATTGGCGGCGTACACCTTGTCGCCGGCCTTGAGCGCGCGGCCCTCGGCGATCACGGTCTCCAGATTGACGTAACCCGCCTCCTCGGCCATCTTGATACCGGTCTTGACGCACAGGCGCTCGGTCTTGTTCTCGCTCAAAAACTGCTTATAGCCGCGGCAAAGCTCCTCTAGCTCCTCGATTTGCTGTGGCGTGTACTTTTTCCATGCGCAGGGACGCTCCATGACGCAGGCTCCTTTCGGATCGATCGTGCTGGTTGATGTACCGTGAGCCATCGTATCACGCGCGGGCTCACGGCGGCAGGGAAGCCTGATGTGCGGTGGCCGCGGGGCGGGGAGCGTGTAAACTGGTGTGAGCAAACCGTGCCCAGCCCAAAGCGAGGTATTCAATATGTCTGACAAGCGCCGTACCTTTGCCGTCATCGACGGCAACTCGCTCATGCACCGCGCCTTCCACGCCGTGCCGCCGACCATGAACGCGCCGGACGGTCGTCCCACCAACGCGATCTTTGGCTTTTTGAATATGTTCCTCAAGATGATTGACGCCTTTAATCCCGACGGCGTTGTTGTGGCGTTTGACAAGGGCAAGCCGCGCGTGCGCATGGAGATGCTGCCGCAGTACAAGGCTCAGCGCCCGCCCATGGACCCCGATCTACATGCGCAGTTTCCCATGATTAAGGAGCTGCTCGCCGCGCTCAACGTGCCGATTTTGCAGTCCGAGGGCTGGGAAGGCGATGATATCCTGGGCACTATGGCGCGCCTGGGCGAGCAGGCCGGCTGTGACATGCTGCTGGTGACCGGTGATCGCGATATGTATCAGCTCGTGACCGAGCACGTCAACGTGGTCTCGACCCGCAAGGGCCTGTCCGACGTGGCGATCATGACGCCCGAGAGCGTGGACGATCTGTATCACGGCATCACGCCGGCGCTCGTGCCCGACTTTTATGGTCTGAAGGGCGACACGTCCGATAACATCCCCGGCGTGCCGGGCATCGGCCCCAAAAAGGCGAGCGCGCTCATTGCGCAGTACGGCAGCTTGGACGAGGTCATCGCGCATGCCGACGAGGTCAAGGGCAAGATGGGCGAGAACCTGCGCGCACACATCGACGATGCCCTGCTGAGCCGCAAGGTGGCGACCATTCGCACCGATGCACCCGTTGAGCTCGACTTTGACGAGACATCCTTCCCGGCGTTTTCTGCCGACGAAGTGTCCGCGGCGCTGGGTGCGCTCGGTATCACCGCCATGCAGAACCGTTTCTTGGCGCTGATCGGCGGCGAGGGCGGGGCTGCTGCCTCCAGTGTGTTTGAGATGCCCGCGATGGTTCGCGCGGCCGCCGGCGATGCTGACGCGCTTGGTGCCGTTGCGGCTGAGGTCTCCCGCGCGATTGGTGCCGGTGAGTGGGTCGCCGCCGTGGTGGACGACGACAAGGAAGAGGGCGCGCTCTTTGGGCTGACACGCACGCTGTGGCTGGCGACGTCCAAGGGCCTGTTCGCGCTCGAGGAGGGCGACGGCGGTGCGGCGGCTGAGGTTGAAGGCTTTAACTTCGCCCACGGCGTGATTGCCGGCGTGCTCGCGCGCCTGTTTATGGAGGGCCGCGTGGCGAGTCCGGACATGAAGGCGCTGCTGCACGAGCTTTCTCCTATCGATTCCTCTGAGCCCGAGCTCATGGATCCGCTCGCTGCCGATTCCACGCGTATCTTCGATACCGTGGTCGCTGCCTATCTGCTGGATTCCGATCGTTCCGAGTTTGATGAGGCGTATCTGGCCGATACCTATCTGCAGATGACGTTGCCTGCGGCGCGCGGTGCAGAGGGTGCCGGCGAGGACGCTCCGTCGCCTGCCGCCCGTACTGCGGCCCTGATGCTGGCGCTCGTGGCGCCGTTGCGCGACCGCATGACCCGCGAGAACGCCGTCAACGTGTTCGATGGCATCGAGATGCCGCTTGTGCCGGTGCTTGCCAAGATGGAGCGCGCGGGCATGCTCGTGGATCCCGACCGCCTGCACAGTCTGTCCGAGGGTCTGGCGACCCAGATTGCCGAGGTCGAGCGAAGCATTCGCGACCTTGCCGGTGACGAGACCTTTAACATCGGCAGCCCCATGCAACTCTCGCACGTGCTGTTTGATGTGATGGGGCTTCCGACCAAGGGCCTCAAGAAGACCAAGCGCGGCTACTATTCGACCAACGCCAAGGTGTTGAGCGATCTTGCCCGCGACCACGAGATCGTGCGCCTGATTTTGGACTGGCGTGAGAAGTCCAAGATTAAGTCGACCTATCTGGACACGCTAGGTCCGTTGCGCCGTGGTGACGGTCGTGTGCACACCACGTACAACCAGACCATCACCGCGACGGGGCGTCTGTCTTCGAGCGACCCGAACCTGCAGAACATCCCGACTCGCTCGGAGCTGGGGCGTACCGTCAAGACGGCGTTCTCGGCGGGCGAGGGCAGCGTCTTTTTGGCGGTGGACTACTCGCAGATCGAGCTGCGCTTGCTCGCGCATCTTTCGGGTGACGAGCACCTGGTGCGCGCCTTTAATGAGGGTGAGGACTTCCATGCCGAGACGGCCGCGCGCGTATTTGGCGTGCCGGTGTCCGAGGTTACGCCCGACCTACGCAGCCGCGCCAAGGCTGTGAACTTTGGTATCGTGTACGGCCAGCAGGCCTACGGCCTGTCGCAGTCGCTGCATATCTCGATGGCCGAGGCGCGCGATATGATCGATCGCTACTACGAGGCCTACCCGGGCGTGCGCACGTTCCTCGACAATGTGGTGGCGCGCGCCAAGCAGACGGGCTACGCCGAGACCATGTACGGCCGCCGTCGCCATATTCCCGAGCTCAAGGCCAAAAATCCGCAGCTTCGCGGCTTTGGCGAACGCACGGCCATGAACCACCCCATGCAGGGCACCGCAGCAGACATCATCAAGATCGCCATGGCCCGCGTAAGCCGCCGCCTGGAAGAAGAGGGCTTTGCCGCCCACATGATCCTGCAGGTACACGACGAACTGGACTTTGAGTGCCCCGTCGACGAAGTCGAGCGCCTCACCGCCATGGTCCGCGACGTCATGGAGCACGTAGTAGACCTCCGCGTCCCCCTAATCGCCGAAGCCAGCACCGGCATAACCTGGGCCGACGCCAAATAGGGAAGTGCCCACAACCCTAAAGTAACCAAACCAGAAGGGGGCTCCTTGCCAACAAGGAGCCCCCTTCATTCCAAAAAATCAGCCAAGTATCTAGGCGCCAAGACGCCACCCAGACGGCGAGCAAGTCATCCAAGGACCTGGCCGGGCGAGGCGGGTAAGTTTTTCGTAGATTCCGCACGAGCCGGAAAGCACTTAATGTGCTTTCCGAGCGAGCCCAGGACCTGACCGAGCGAAAAACTTACCCGCCTCGCCCGGCCAGGTCCGACGAGCCACGTTAACAAGCCGCCAAGATGGCGTCGATGAGCGTCAGTACGCCCCCGTCGTTGTTGCTCGGAATGCGCCACTTGGCGTGCGCGTTCATATGCTCCTCGGCATTGTCCACGATAAAGCTGTGACCGACGCGCTCGAGCATGGGGATGTCGTTGTAGGTATCGCCCACGGCGGCGGCGTCGGCAATATCGATGCCCAGGTGCTCGCACAGATGCGCGACGCCGGCGCCCTTGTCGACACCCAGGTTCATAAAGTCGATCCACTCGCGCCCGGCGTTGGTGACGTAGAGCTTGTCCGAGAACTCGGGGCTATAGGTCTCGCGGAATGCGGGCTCGGCATCGTAGCCGGGGAAGAAGACCGATATCTTGTTGGACTCGATATCGATGCCCTCAAAGCTATCGACGTAGTTGATTGTGTTGTAGTAGACGCTGATCTCGTCGTGGTATTGATGGTCGCGGGCAAGCACGTAGAACTCGTCGAAGCAGCACAGGACGGGGACAGCGCGAGGATCCTCCGAGGCACGGCTCAAGACCTGCTGATACAGCTCCACGTCGATATTGCTCTTATAGATATAGTTGCCGCGATAGATCACGCAGGCTCCGTTGTCGGGACAAAAAGCGAGGCGGTTCTTGATGCCCTCGAACATCTCCTCGAGCTTGGGGGCGGGACGTCCGCTGGCGGGGCAGAATACGATGCCGGCTTCGGCGAGCTTGTCTAGGCGTTCGTCGAGGCCTTGCGGCAGCACGCGCTCGTCGGTCAGTAGCGTCTTGTCCATGTCGACGGCGATGAGCTTAATGTTTCCGATATTGGCGTCCGATTCGTAAGTTTGCATAAAGGCGAGCCTTTCGTTTCGAAATTGTTTCAGACGTTATAACCATCAACTCGTAGTCAGGCGTATTTTCGCAGGATTGGCGCGCGTTTGCATCACCATTCACAAACTAATGAAAAAACTTTTCAGAAATTTGAATTTGTCGCTTGTGCTGCGGGCACTTTAGCGTAATATAGCGACCATCGAAAACGGAGACGGCAAAAGAGCCGCTTACCGAGGAAAAGGTACCGTTTACGATATTTGAATTGCGCCCGGCGATAGGTGAAAGGAGAGGCAGATGCAGTTCGTAAAGATCATCACTACTGCAGACAATGCCATCCGACGCCAGCGCGCAATTTCCCGACGACGATAACAATCGTCTCTGTCCGCATGGGGCGAATTGCCTCAACAGAGTCATTTTGAGGTCGTTGGGTTTTAGCACGACATTGCTGCATGTTTCTAGGGCATGTATGTGCTGATTTTTGCTATTTAACCTGATATTGCACGGTTTATGACCTCAAGGTGACTTGCAACTGACCGATGTTCTAACTAGCTACCAAGGGCGAAAGGAAACAGCCATGAGCAAGGAAAAAGTCGTTCTCGCATATTCCGGTGGTCTTGATACATCCGTATGTGTCAAGTGGCTCCAGGACGA
>CABURV010000047.1 GCA_902494035.1 uncultured Collinsella sp. | reverse complement strand
GCGGGTGTAGCTCTCGAGCGACTCCTCGAGCTCCATATCGCCCGACTCCAGGCTGCGGATGATGAGCTCCAGCTCCTGCGAGGCCTGCTTGTACGTAAGCTGCTCGACCGGGGTCTTCTCTGCCATATCTGTTTCCTTTCCTAAAGGTTTATCGCTATGAAATGCGGCTTACTCGACCGTATCGACCGTTGCCGCCACGTTGCCGTCTGCCATGCGCACGCGGATGGCATCGCCGGGCTTAAAGGTCTCGGCGCTCGTAGCCACACCATCATCGCTGTACGCGATGGAATAGCCGCGGGCAAGTACCTTGAGCGGCGACAGGGCATCGAGCGAAGCCGCTGCACGGCCCAAGTCGGACGCTGACTTGTTGAGCATTGTGCGCCCCTGATGCTCCAGACGGGAACTCGCAAGCGTGAGCGCATGGCGTTTACCATCGAGCCCTGAAGTGCTTGCGATCAAGCGCTCGGGCAGACGCTCGAAGTTGGAGCGGAAGGCCCCAACCGAACGCGTTATGGCGCCCGACAGTCGATCGGCCGTCAGGGCAAGCTCAGACTCGCGACGCTCGACCATAAACGTTGGGTCATTGAGGCACGGGCGGCACGCGGCTGCATCGAGCGCATCGCCCAAACGAGCCGTATAGGTGTCCCAGGCACGACGACCGCGCTGGTCGAGCATTTCCAGATCGACCTGATCCGACCCGATCATCGAAGCCATCGCGGCACCCAGACGTTGATGGCGCGTCTCGAGCACGTCGGCCAACTCCGTCATAGCCGGCGCCACCGATTCTGCCGCTGCCGTTGGCGTGGAGGCGCGACGGGCGCTCACCATGTCGCAGATCGAGGTATCGGGCTCATGTCCAATGCCCGTCACCACGGGCACGGGACAGGCTGCCACCGCACGGGCAAGCTCCTCGTCGTTAAAGGTCATGAGGTCCTCGAAGGAACCGCCGCCGCGCACCAGCAAGATGCAATCGGGCGCCGGCGTAATGGCAGCGGCGCGGCGCAAGCCTTCAATAAGCTCTACCGGCGCACCCTCGCCTTGAACCTTGGCGCCCACGCAGACGAGCTCGACGAGCGGGTTGCGTCGGCGCAGCGTACGCTTGACGTCGTCAATCACGGCACCCGAAAGCGAGGTGACGACCGCCACACGCGAGCAAAACACCGGAATGTGACGTTTACGCGCCTCGTCCATCAGGCCCTCGCGACGCAGCTTTTCAGCCAGTTGCCCCACTTGTTGACGCAGCAGGCCCTCCCCCGCCAGCGAGAACGAGCGGGCGACGAAACTCATGCGACCCGTAGGCTTGTAGAGATTGAAGCTGCCCTTAAAGCTTACCTGCATGCCGTCGCGCAAGTCGAAGGTGCGCTTAAGGTAGGCGCCCTTCCAGATGATGCAGTCAACGGCGGCCGAATCGTCCTTAATCTGGAAGTAGCAGTGGCCGCTTCGGGCATTGGGACCACGAAAACCCGTGACCTCACCCAAAACGCTCAGCTGCGGAATGGCATCGAGCGCACCGGCGGCAATCTCCACTGCTTGGCTCACGCTGAGCTCTTTGCGCTCCTGATCGTCCGAACCGTCGAACTCGGCGGAAACGGTATTGCCGGTCAGATTCCAGCCTGCCACGCAGCCTCCTTTCGTCATCGTGCACATGGGCTCCGGCCCTGCGCAAATTTAAGTCCAACACATAGTACAGCGCCGCGAGGACACGAATCCCCGCAGCGCCTGCCTGTCCTATTTGTTATCGGTTGGAGTTTCTGTTGTAACGAGCCATAAGGTAGAGCAGTTGAATGATCGAAGTGAGCGCTGCGGCCACGTAGGTGAGCGCGGCTGCCGTCAGTACCTTCTTGGCACCGTTGACCTGCTTGGAACTCATGCCCGACTGCTCGATATACGCCACGGCGCGGCGACTGGCATCGATCTCGACCGGCAGCGTAACCAGCTGGAACAGCACGCTAAACGAGAAGAAAACCAGCGCGATGGTCGTGAGCCCCGCGATGTTCATGAGCAGGCCCATGAGCAGCACAATCGTCCAGGTGTTCTGGGTAAAGTTGACGACGGGAACCAAAGCAGTGCGTACCTTCATCATGGCATAACCACTTTGACGCTGGGCAGCATGGCCCGCCTCGTGACAGGCCACGGCAACGCTTGCAACCGACCCGCCCGAACGGTTGGCATCCGACAGATACAGGTTGTTGTCCTGCGGGTTGTAATGATCGGTTAGCTCGCCGGCGACGACCTTGATACCCACGGCATTGCAGCCGTTTGCATCGAGCATGCGGCGCGCGACCGTAGCACCCGTATCGCCGTCCGAGCGCACCTTAGACCACGTCTTGTACGTCGAGTTGATATAGCTCTGCGCGGCAAGGCCAAGCACCGTGCAGACAAGAACAACCAGCAGGTACAGCGGATCAATGCCAAAGCCGTATCCATAGTAATAAGGCATGCGAATTCCTCCGAATCGAGTTACACGTTGAAGGCATTCTACCCACTCAAGCGGCTAGGCTTCCTTATAGCAATTCAATTTTGCCGTCCTTCACCGTCAACCCCATGTTGCCCGAGAGTAAATCGTCCAGGCGCGAGCCCACGAGCTCAAAGCGCCAGCCTTCGCGCAGGGGGCTCTGCTCGGGGTGCTCAATATAGTCAGCCAGGTCATCGCGCGAGGCAATGACCGAGGTCGCCACGCCCGAGCGCTCGGCAACCAGGCGAATGAGCGCATACATCAGGTCCGTCACGCTCTCCAACTCCGGCGAAATCTGACGGTGCCCGCGTACCATGAGCGGCAGGCGATCGTGTGGGCAGCTCGCACCGCGCTTAATGGCCATGAGCGCACCGTCCACGTCGCGCTCCCCCAGCTGGTCGGTACCGCGAATGCTACGGAACTCTTCAACACGCACGGGATTGCGCTTAACCAGGGCCAGCAGCGTATCGTCGGACATGACCCACTTGCGCGGGATGTTGCGGCGCTCGGCGCGGTCCTCGCGCCAAGCAGCAAGCTCGCGCGCAATGCCCAGCTGATGGCGGCTACAGGAGTTGATGCGTTTGACCTTGCGGAACGCCTCGTGGCGATCGGCGCGATAGTGCGACTCGTCAGCCAGCGGGCGCAGCTCGTCGAGCACCCAGTCCACACGGCCCAGCTCGCGCAGGCGGCTCATCATCTCGGTATAGGCGACGATCAGGTACTTGACGTCATCGATCGCATACTCAATCTGCTTATCGGTCAGCGGGCGGCGCGACCAGTCGGTCAGCGACTCGGTCTTGGGCAGCGATACGCCGCAGAACGTCTGAACAAGCGCGCCATACGAAATCTGCTGGCGCTCGCCCAAAAAGGCGGCGGCGACCTGCGTATCGAAAATCGGTCGCGGCAGCACGCCCACGGTATGGAGCATGACCTCCATATCCTGCGAGCACGCGTGGAAGACCTTGATCACGCTCTCGTCGGCCATAAGCTCGGCCAGCGGCGATAGGTCGTCGATTACCAGGGGATCGACCGCAACGCTCTCGGCAGGGGTGGCAATCTGAACCAAGCACAGACGCGGATGAAATGTGCGCTCGCGCAAAAACTCGGTATCGACGGCAATCGCGTCGAACTCACGGGCGCGCTGGCAAAAGTCGAGTAGAGCCTGATGTGTGGAAATGTACATATCAACCCATCGAATAAGGTTAGGCCCGAAAAACACGGGTAGGATATCGGCATTGCCTTACAACTATACTCGGTTAGTCACAGAACGGGAACGTAAGTATGCGCTGCCTTATCATCCACAACCCGGCATCGGGCCCCAGCTCAGATGAAATCTACGCATTTACGCACGCCCTCGCGCAGGGCGGCGACGAGGTCGTGATGCGTTTTATCGGCGATGGCATGGAGCCCGAGGACGCCGTGGCAGACGTGCGCGAGTTTGACCGCGTGGTCGTTTCGGGCGGCGACGGCACCGTCTCCAACGTGCTCGATCAGATGCGCGGATGCGGTGTCCCCACGCTCGTCTTCCCCTCCGGTACGGCCTGCCTGTTCTTCAACAACATCGGCAATGCCCCCGAGGCAGCGGCGCTTGCCAAGGCTTGCCGCGCCGGTCGCACGGTCAAAGTCGACATGGGCGAGCTCTTTTGGCTCGACGAGGACGGCAACGAGAAGCGCCACGGCTTTATCATCATCGCCGGCTCGGGCTTCGACGCCGAGATCATGATGAAGGCCGCCCCCACCAAAAACGACATCGGCGAGATCGCCTACTTCCTCTCTGCGCTCGCCACGCCCAACCCTACGGTAGCGCACTTTACCATTGAGCATGACGGCATTGTCGAGGAGCTCGATGGCATCTGCTGCATGGCCGGCAACACCTCGGTCATCCAAAACGACATCAACCTGTTCCCCGATTGCCGCATGAACGACGGCATGGTCGATATCGCAGTCATCGAGCCCGTAAAAACCGTGCAGCTCCTCCCGACCGTGATCACCGCCGCACTCGACCCCGCCGGCAAGGTGCTCGGCCGTCCGCAGTTCAAGATCATCCAGACCAAAGAAGCCAAGATCACCTGCACCCCGTCGCTGGGCATGCAGTTCGATGGCGAGATCATCTCCAGCAACTCGGGCGTCTTTGGAGCCCGCGCGCTTCCGCAATGCCTCGACCTCATCGTCGACGAATTCTCCCCACTCGGAAAATAGGAGGACCCCATGAACGACAATCCCCTGCTCGGCTTTATCGTCATCGTTTTGGCCATGCTCATCGGCTATGCGATTAACGTGATCCACCGCCGGAAGAAGTAATCCCACATTGGTATGATATTCATCCAATCATCGTCTCCCCCGTTGTTTATGCATTTGCCAAACAGCGGGGGATTTTTCTTTGCGCCCCGTGCAAGGTGCTTTATTCAGGTAGAGTAATTGCAGGGTGCCTTTATTTAAGTAAAGCTACATAATGAGTATTCTTATCCGCTTATCGCATATTATAGGACGCTCATCGAGTATTTCATCAAATTTAATGAATACTTCTTAGACTTCCGATAGGCTAATAGATGTATTTATTAGCTGAAATCCTGCACGGTTCCGCAGGGTTTCAACGGTTGGGAGGGATTATGAGGTTTACTCATCCTGTCAACACGCTCAAAAAGCTCGGCTGCGGCCTTGCGTTTGGAGCAGCGGCCATCATGGCCATGCCGACTTCGGCGCTGGCCTGCACCCAGATCTACATGGGCAGCAAGCTCACGGCAGACGGCAACGAGTACACCTCGGTCGAGTCCGGTTTTGAGTACAGGTCCAAGGGCGCAACCTACCGCTACACCTTCGTTCGCGACAACCCCTCACAGTGGGAAGATCGCTACGACGCATATTCCGAGGCCGGCATTAACGAAAAGGGCGTTTCCTGCTCTGCCACGCTGAGCACCTCCTATAACGAGAAGGCCGAAGAGGCCGATCCCGTCACCGAGGAGACCGGCATCGGCGAGTACAACTACGCCAGCGTCATTCTGGGCGAGAGCGCCACGGCCCGCGAGGGTGTCGAGCTCCTCGGCAGCCTGATCGACGAGCAGGGCGTCTGCTCCAACGACCAGATCATCATCGCCGACAGCACCGAGACCTGGCTGTTCGCCGCGCTTTCCGGCCATCAGTGGATTGCCATGAAGCTCGCCGACGACATCGCCTCGCTCAACCCCAACATCGGCAACCTCACCTATGACGTCGACCTCGACGACACCGAGAACTGCCTCCACTCCGAGGGCATCGAGTCCATGCCTAAGGAGAAAGGCTTTGCCGAGTACACCGACGGCAAGTTCGACGTCGCCAAGACCTACGGCGAGGAGATTAGCGAGGCCGGTATGCACCAGTGGTCGCGCTATGTCCAGGGACGCGATTACTTCATGGCTCCGCTTGCCGAAGGCACCGACTACGAGATCGTCAAGGACGAGGGCGAAGAGGCTCGCGCCACGACCGGCGCCCTGGTCCACGAGATGCAGCCGCTGTTCTTCCAGCCCGGCAAGTCCGACTGGAACACCTTTGAGATGATCCGCAGCTTTGCCACTCGTGGCGAGAATGTCGCCGGCCTCAACGCCAACACCGACGGTGCCTATGCCATCGGCTCCAACCGCAACACCGAGATCCACACCTTCCAGATCCGTCAGGGCATGGACCCCGAGATCGCGACCATCCAGTGGGAGATGCTCTCCAACGCCGAGTTCTCCGTCGCTATTCCCTTCTACTCCGCACTGCTCACCGAGGTCAGCCCCTACTTCAGCGATCAGGATGTCTCCTTCGATCACTGTGAAGAGGAAGACGTCGTGAACAACGAGGAGCCCAAGAACTCCATCAATTACGTCCTCATGGACATCAACACGCTCGCCGAGGAGAACCGCGACAACTGCGCCACCGGCGTCCGCGCCTATCTCGACGCTCTGCAGAAGGAGCTCATCGAGCAGAACCTGACCGTCGACGAGGCCATGCAGGCTGCCGAGGGCACCGAGGCCCGCACCGCCCTGGCCAACAAGGCTGGCAAGGCCGCGACCAAGAACACCTACGTCAAGTGCAAGGCCATGCTCGAGGAGATGCGCGATTACCTCAAGAAGGGCGACTTCTCCGAGAAGTTCGTCCCGAGTGACTACGATGCCGACAACGACTGCCTGGTCGAGTCCATCACCTACGCCGACGAGGCGCTCTCCGATGAGGACGTAGCCGAGCCCGAGGTCGAGAAGGAAGAGGCCCCCGAGGAGAAGTCCGAGGGCAACAACATGGCCGCCATGGCTGTTGGCGCCGTCGTCGTCATCGGTGTCTGCGCCTATGTGATCTATCGTCGCAAGAAGGCCTAAGGCCCTCATGTCCTAGCTGAGCGGGCAAGGCAGCAATGGCAGCCCCGCCCGCTCAGCCCGCCCCTTCGACCGGTGGGAAACACCGCTGAAATCTTTTCGAAAAAAGATTTCCTGCAAACACTTTGCTGTGTTATAGTGCAGCGCAACAGCAACAAGGTGCGACCGCGCCACGGCATCACGAAAGGAGCCACCGACATGAAGAACACGATGAAGTCTCTCAACAACTGGTGGTGGCGTGATGCGAATACGATCGGTCGACAGTGAGTCCCTCACGCCTGTTTTTGCGCTCTAGGTGATTGGAAGGCCTCCGGTTTCGACCGGGGGCCTTTTTCCATCTCGAGCCCGATCGCATTCGCATCACGCGCCTCCGCTTTCTTCTCTTGCACTTCCCCTCCGAAAGGATTTTCACCATGTCTCAGAACACCACCACCGCCCAGCCCCGCACCGTCCAGACCGCCGACCGCGGCAAACTCGACGTCCGCGCCCTCGTCTTGCTCGCTATCCTGCTTGCCGCTGGCTTCATCCTCAACTTCACCGTTGGCAAGGCCATCTCCGGCATCTCGGGCGGCATGATCAGCCCCGAGTTCATTATCTCGGCCTTCTGCCTCACCATCCTGGTCGTGCGCCCCAACATCGGTCAGGCGCTCGTTATCGGCCTGATCTCGGCCGCCGTGATCCAGATCACCACCACCTCGCCGTTCGTCGATTTTGCCGCCGAGGGCATCGCCGCCATGCTCATGGCCGTCATTGTCAACGCTGCTGCCAAGGACGGCCAGGTTAAGCCCGCCGTCGCCATCGTCGCAACCTTCGTGACCACCTTTGTCTCGGGCGCCATATTCATGGTCATCAAGATGGCCATGCTCGGCGTGGTGGGCGAGCTCGCCGCTGCCATGCTGCCCGTCGTCGCCATGACCGCCGTCTTTAACGCCATCCTGGTCGGCGCCCTCTACCTGCCCATCCAGAAGGCCCTTAGGCTCAACTAACCCGCTCGGCTTTACGAGCCACCCCATCTTGGCGTTCATTCGTCGCTCGCGTACCCAAGTACGCTTCGCTCCTCTTTCGCGCCAACCTGGGGCCCCTCGTAAAGCCGTCTCCGTGCTCCACCATCAAAGACTGTCCCAGACAACGGGTTCATGGACGTTCTTATATGGTTCGTCATTCAAGAAACTCCGATGACTATGAAAGGTATCCATGGAAACGATCATCAACGTCGACGATGTCTCGTTCTCCTATGGCACGCAGACCGAGCAGGCGCTCAGCCACATCTCGCTCAGCGTGAACAAGGGAGATTTCATCGGCATCATCGGGCCCTCGGGCGCCGGCAAGTCCACGCTTGCCGCCTGCCTGTCGGGTGCCGTGCCCCACCACTACACCGGCACGTTCTTTGGGTCCGTCATGGTTGACGGCCACGACACCTGCGAAGCCTCGCTCACCGACGTGTCGCAAATCGTCGGCAGCGTGCTGCAGGATATCGACACGCAGATGGTCGCCTCGGTCGTCGAGGACGAGATGCTCTTTGGCCTCGAGAACTTTGGCGTTCCCCACGACCAGATCGAGCAGCGCGTGAGCGAAACGCTCGAGACCGTCGGCATCAGCGACCTGCGCGACCGCGAGATCGCCACCCTCTCGGGCGGACAGAAGCAAAAGGTAGCCATCGCCGCCATCCTAGCCATGCGTCCGCGCGTCTTGGTTCTCGACGAGCCCACCGCGGCACTCGACCCCGCCAGCTCCACGTTGGTCTTCGAGACGCTGCGTGAGGCAAACCGCACACTTGGAATCACCATCGTCGTCGTTGAGCAAAAGGTCGCCCTGCTCTCGGAGTACTGCGACCGCGTGCTCGTGCTCAACCATGGCGAAATCGCGCTGCAGGGCGAACCACACGAGGTCTTCGCGCATACCGACGAGCTCCGTGCCATCGGCGTCGACTGCCCTCGCGTCACGCGTATCTTCAATAGCCTCGAGGCCGATGGCCTGGTAAGCGGTACCCCTTGCTTGGATGTCGATGAGGCCGAGCGCCTGATTTCGGGCATCGTCGACCCCGCACACGCGGCCAGCGAAGCCCAGGCGCCCGCCGGCTCACCGCACGCACCGTCGTTGCGCCCTCATGCCAAGGACGCCGAACCCGTACTCACCTTCGACCATGTTGAGTTTGCCTATCCCAATGGCGGCGCCGCCGTACACGACCTCAACCTGACGCTCTATCCCGGCGAGCTCGTGGGCATCGTCGGCCAAAACGGTGCCGGCAAGACCACGCTCACCAAGCTGCTCACAGGCCTGCTCAAGCCCGCCTCGGGCAGCGTGCGCGTCACGGGACTGGATACCGCGGCCGTTCCCACGAGCCGCATCGCCCGCGAAGTCGCAACGCTCTTCCAAAACCCCGACCGCCAGATCTGCAAGGATACCGTACTCGACGAGGTCGCTTTTGGCCTGGAGCTTGCCGGCATCGACCGTGCCGAGGCTCTGCGTCGTGCTCAACTCGTTATCGACCGCTTTGGCCTGCCTGCCGATGAGGCACCTTTCTCACTTTCGCGCGGCCAGCGACAAATGGTGGCACTCGCCTCCGTCGTGGTCGTAGAGCCCAAAATCGTGGTGCTCGACGAGCCCACGAGCGGCCTTGACTACCGTGAGTGCATGACCGTCATGGAAACCGTGCGCACCATGGCCGAGCGCGGCTGCGCCGTCATCATGGTCTGCCACGACATGGAAGTCGTATCCGACTTTGCCGAGCGCATCGTGGTGATGGCCGACGGCCACATCCTCGAGCGCGGCCGCACGCACGAGCTGTTCTCGAACATCGAGCTCATGCAGCAAGCCTACGTTGAGCCACCTCAGGTCATAGAGCTTTCTCGTCGCCTAGCGTCCTCTGTCTCTCCCGCCTTTGCACAGGTGAGCGAGGTCACCGATATCGTTCGCATTACCGAGGAGATGGTCCACCGTGGTTAACGTCATCGACTATATGCCGGGCGATACACTGCTGCACCGCTTGAACCCGGTCGTCAAACTGGGCCTTGCCGCCGCCATCATCATCGGCATCTTCCTGTCCGACACCTACGTGGCGCTGTTGGGCTTTTTGGCGCTCACACTTGCACTGGGCGCCTACGCCGGCGTCGTCGACCGTCTGCTCTCGCTACTCAAGCTGCTGATTCCGCTCGCGCTTATCATGCTGGTGCTTCAGCTGGCCTTTATGCGCGACGGCAACATCGTGTGGGGCTTTATCACCGACACGGGCCTCATTACCGGATCGAAGGCCTGCCTACGCCTGTTGGGCGTGGCGCTGCCGCTCATCCTCATGCTTATGGTGACCAAGCTCAACGACCTCGCCAACGCCTGCGTCGAGGTGCTGCACGTGCCATATCGCTATGCCTTCACCTTTACCACGGCACTGCGCTTTGTGCCGGTATTTGGCCAGGAAATGAACGCCATCATGGAGGCGCAGACCGCACGCGGCGTCGAATACGACACTAAGAATCCCGTCAAGAAACTCAAGCTCATGCTGCCGCTGTGCGTGCCACTGCTTATTTCGAGCGTGGGTAAGACCGATGCCACCGCGCTTGCCGCCGAGCAGCGCGGCTTCTACCTGCGCACGCGCGTGAGCTCGTACAAGCGCTACCCCATCAAGGTCCTGGACATTGCTGTGATCATCATCAGTATCGCCCTCATCGTCCTCGGCTTCCTGTTCTAGTTCACCACCGACAGCAACCGCCCAACGCAAAAGGCCTCGGCTCGCATCAAACGAGCCGAGGCCTTACTGTTTTCCCAGATAAAACCTACCAAAATAAACCTGTCCCTTTTTGGCAGGTCGAGGGCTACAGGCGGTAGGGGACGCCGCTGCGAATAATGGACTCGCGTACCAGGACATCCATCGCATCGAGGGTGATCTCGGGCATCTCGCGATACTTCTGCAACACCGAAAGCTCCGTGCAGGCCAGGATGACGCGGTCGCAGCCGCTACGGGCGAACTCCCACATCACGCGGTCGAACTTATCCATATCGGGCTCGCGCCCGGCCTTCACATCGTCGTAGATGAGCGACATCACATCGGCCTGACGCTTTTCGCTGGGATAGACGACCTCAACGCCCGCGGTCTCGCATTCGCGCCCATAGACGTCTGCGCCCACGGTACCGTCGGTGCCCATGATGCCGATCTTGCGCACCGGCTCGGCCGGCATGCTCAGGTTTGGATCGAACTCGCACTCCCCCATCACCGCGCCGGCCAGAGCATAGCGCACCGACTCGCGCGGCATATGGATAATCGGCACCTTCGTAAACGACTGGATCTGGTCGTAGAAGTAGTGTGACGTGTTGCAGGGAATTGCTATGTGCGCGCAGCCCAGCGACTCGAGCGACTGGGCACACTCCTTCATGGTCGCCAGCAGCTCGGTATGCTCACCGGTCTTGATGGCCAGCGTGCGGTCGGGCATGGTCGACTTGGAAAGCACCACCATGTCGATATGCTCCTGGTCGCACGTAGCCGCCGTATGGCGTACTACCTGGTCGTAGTAATACGACGTGGCCTCGGCGCCCATGCCGCCGATAACTCCCAGCTTTTCCATCGCCGCCTCCTTGGTGACGCCCACGCAATTGCGCGTATCATACCCGCGCCCGCCCGATACATACCGGACGGGCGCCACGCTCGTCTACTTGTAATACGTCTTGAACAGCTTAAAGTGACGCAACTTGGTGTGCCACATGCGCAACCAGCGGTTAAAGACAAAGTCTCCCTTCATAAACGAGGGATCGGCGCCCTTGCCTTCCTTGGCAAGACGGTGCACCTTCGCGCGCAGCTCGGGATCCTTGACGTACTTGTCGACGACGCCCATGGGAACGACCATCCACAGCGCCTCGTCCTGCGCCGTCACAAACTCCGGCTCAAACGGGCGGTTGAACACATACTCGTCCACCACGTACTTGGCAACGTTAAAGCCGCTGTTGGTTACGTAGTAGTTGCTGCGGCCCTGACGGGTGTTGAAGTCAAAGAACTTAAACGAGCCATCGCGCTCGTCGTACTTGACGTCAAAGTTGGAATAGCCCACAAAGTGAAGGTCCTCGAGCAGCTTGCGCACGCCATCCATGAGCTCATCATTGGGCTCGGTGATGATGCAGGCGTGATTACCGACGCCATGGGGCTGATGCTCCTCGAGCAGCACGTGACCCAGGCACATCATGCGAACCTTGCCGTTGCGATCAGAATAGCTGGTAAGCACACGCATGTACTCGTCGTTGCCGGGCACGCGATCCTGCAAAATCAGGTCATCGGTGTAGCCACTGGCATAGGAATCGCGGATAACCTGCTCCAGCTCGGCGCGGTCGGCAATCTCATAAGCCTTCTTCTGACCCTCGAACTCATGCTGCCACCACATGATGCCGTCGGAAGGCTTCAGGATCATCGGGTAGGGGAAGTCAATCTGGTCGAGCACCTCGGCAGGTGCCTCTCCTTGCGTGTTGAGCATCTGCGCAGTAAAGGTAAACGTATGCGGATAGGGCACGCCGTGCTTCTCGCACAGCTCGTAGAAGATCTCCTTCTTCTGGCACTGCTCAAGCATGCTATAGGGCGCGTAAGGCGCAACGATGTTATCCGCCAGCTCGTTGGCATCCTTGGCCTGGGCCACCAGGGCAACATAGTTATCGCCGCAGCCCATCAGGACAATCGTCTTGTCGGCATGTGCCCGAGCGATGCCGTTGACGGTCTTAAGCATCACGGGCATGGTATCGATATCCACGTTGGGCGTGTAATCGATAATCTGGCTGCGATACGCGGGGCCGGTCTGGTACTTGCCAAAGACCAGGCTCTTAACCTGATACTCCTCGTAGAAAGCGCGCGCCACCGAATACGCGTTGATGTCGCCGCCGAGCAGCACGGGGATAAACTCGCGCTCTGTAAACTGCAATGCCATGGAAACTTCCTATCTAGAACTGCCCACACGACGGGCGGTCTTTGTGCAACTGATTTATTCTAGCGTGCCGAGCCGCCGGCACCCAAAGCTCCACCGTATCTATGGCAATCGGCGTAATTATCCAGCACGAAGGCGGCAATCACCGGCGTACGACAACGGGCAATGAACCCACCATTGTTGTAGGATTCAACATGTTGCCCGCCCCGTCGAAAGGTGCACCGTGCCCCAGGCTCATCCGATCAACAACCCCATCATTGACGCCGCAAAGCGCGAACTTGCGGATCGGGCCCAGACGGCAGCTCCCCTACGCACCGCAAACGATGCTTACAACGGGTCTGCCCGCATCGTCTCGATCAACACGTCGGAGCACAAAGGCACGCGTAAGTCACCCGTCGCCGACGGGCACGACACCGTCATCGAGCAGTTTGGCCTCGCCTCCGATGCGCACGCCGGGCATTGGCACCGCCAGGTTTCCTTTTTAGCTGCAGAATCTATCCAGACGGCGCAGGCGCGCGGGCTCGATGTGCACGAGGGCGACTTTGGCGAGAACTTCACCACCCAGGGCATCAACCTGCTCTCGCTCCCCTTGGGAACGCAGCTCAAGATTAGCAGCGAAGTACTCGTCGAAATCAGTCAGATCGGCAAGGTATGCCACACACGCTGTGCCATCTACTATCTCGCCGGCGACTGCATCTTCCCCCACGAGGGCGTTTTTGGCGTCGTGCTGCAGGGCGG
>CABURV010000046.1 GCA_902494035.1 uncultured Collinsella sp. | reverse complement strand
GGTCGCACTCGTAGCGTCCCAACGCCCGCCCATGCCGACCTCGAGCACGGCGACATCCACCGCAGCCTCGGCAAACACTACAAGCGCGGCAGCCGTCAGCAGGTCAAACGGTGTGATGGTATAAGCACGCTCCCCCGCCGCCACACGGTGCGCATTCACTCGATGCCCCGCCTCAACAGCGGCCGAAACGCCACGGGCAAACGCCTCATCGCTCACGACGCGCCCATCGACCTCCATGCGCTCGGGATAGCGAACAAGCTGCGGCGACGTATACAGCGCGGTCTTGAGCCCCTCGCCGCGAAGGATAGCAGCCGAAAAACGCGTGGTCGAAGTCTTGCCATTAGTACCGGCAACCTGAATGCAATCAAAGTACTCGTCCGGACGCCCCAGCTCATCGAGCATATCGACAACCGTCTCAAGCAGAGGCCCAGCATCCCCAGAAATCCGCCCCGTATCAGCAGCAAGCCCAACAGCCTCACCAAACGAAAGCAACTCAAACGAGAACGGCACAGAATACGACCCCGAACGCTTAGGCATAAACCAAAGTCCCCTCAACATAAAAAGAGGCCCGAATCAACAACGAGCCCCTCCCAAACAAAATATCAGCCAAACACCGCTTTGCAGCGACCTCAAGGCCACAACCAAGTGGCCCCACCAGGCAGCGGACGCCTCCGTAACCGCCATGGGAGCGGTTTGGGGCTTTGCTCGATACAAGTTCCGCACGAGCCGAAGGCCACTTAATGTGGCCTTCGTGCGAGCAGGACTGTCCGCAGTAGCGAGCAATGCCCCAAACCGCGTCCCCCAGTAACGCTTACGAGAAGTCAGCAACCTGAGCAGTCAGCGCCACCAGGATCTCCTTGAGCTCAGCTGCACGGTCCCTCTTCTTCTGCACCACCGCAGGCGCGGCCTTGGCCACAAAGCCCTCGTTGGCCAGCGTCTTCTCGCAGCCGGCGAGTTCCTTCTGGGCCGCGGCGATCTCCTTCTCCAGGCGCGCCTTCTCGGCCGAAAGGTCGACCTTGCCCTCGAGCACCACAAAGACCTCGACGCCGCTGTCGACCACGGCAATGCTCGCGGCCGGCTTCTCAACGTCGGTACCCATGATCAGCGAGGCGGTGTTGGCCAGCGGCTCGATGGTTGAGCGCAGGCTCTCGAGCTTCTCGATGTCCTCGGCACCGGCGCGCACGACCACGTCGAGCTCGGCCTTGGGGCTCAAGCGATAACGCGAACGCGTGGCGCGGGCGGCGGAAACGACGGCGCGGCACAGCTCAAACGCGCGCTCGGCGTCCTCGTCAACATACTTGGCGTAGTCGGCGGGCTCGGGCCACTTGGCGATCATGAGCGCCTCGGCGCGGTCCACGTTACCCTCGGCGTCCAGGTCGAGCACGCTCGCCGGCATGTTGTCCCAGATCTCCTCGGTGACAAACGGCATGAGCGGGTGCATCAGGCGAATGGAGGTATCGAGCACAAAGATCAGGTTGCGCTGAGCCTGCAGACGGCCCTCGCCTTTCAGGCGGGCCTTGGTGACCTCGACGTACCAGTCGCAGACCTCGTTCCAGAAGAACTGCTGCACGCCGCGAGCCATGTCGCCAAAGGTGTAGTTCTCAATACCCTCGGTGACCATCTTCACGGCCTTGGCCAGGCGGCTGAACATCCAGGCGTCGGCCGGCGTCTCAACGACGGGCTCGCCGGGCGTGTAGCCCTCCATGTTCATAAGCAGGAAGCGGCTGGCGTTCCAGATCTTGGTCACAAACGACTTAGCCTGGTCGGTGCGCGGGCTGTCAATGAGCTTCTTGGTCTTCTTGTCGATGTTCGCGTCGAACTTAACATCCTGGTTGTTGGTGCACAGCGTGAGCAAGTTGAAGCGCATGGCGTCGGCGCCGTACATGCCAATGAGGTCCATGGGGTCAACGCCGTTGCCCTTGGACTTGGACATGCGGCTGCCGTCCTTGGCCAGAATCGTCGGGTAGATGACGACGTCCTTAAACGGCACCTCGTTCAGGAAGTACAGCGAGCTCATGACCATGCGGGCGACCCACAGCGCGATGATGTCGCGCGCGGTGACCAGCGCCGTCGTGGGGTGATGGCCCTCGAGCAGCTCCGGCTTTTGAGGCCAGCCCTGCGTGGCGAAGGTCCACAGCTGCGAGCTGAACCAGGTGTCCAACACGTTCTCGTCCTGGTGCACGTGATGGCCGCCGCACTTGGGGCACACGTCGGTGTCCTCGGTAAGGGCGTCCTCCCAGCCGCAGTCCTCGCAGTAGAACACGGGGATGCGGTGGCCCCACCACAGCTGGCGGCTGATGCACCAATCCTTGAGGTTCTCCATCCAGGTGGTGTAGGTCTGCGTCCAGCGCGCGGGGTGGAAGGTGACCTTGCCGGAGTTGACGGCGTCGAGCGCCGGCCCCTTGAGCTTGTCGACGGCCACAAACCACTGCTCGGACAGCCACGGCTCCAGCGCGGAGTCGCAACGGTAGCAGTGCATGACAGAGTGATCGAGTTCGTCGACGTGATCGAGCAGGTCGTGCTCCTCAAACCACTTGATGACGGCCTCGCGGCACTCGTCGCGGTTCATGCCAGTGAACTCGCCGTAGCCCTCAACGACCACCGCGTGCTCGTCGAAGATGTTGATCTGCGGCAGGTCGTGGGCCTGACCCATGGCGTAATCGTTGGGGTCGTGGGCCGGGGTGACCTTGACAAAACCGGAGCCAAAGTTGGCGTCGACATGCCAATCCTCAAAGATGGGAATCTCGCGGTCGACAATGGGGAGCTTGACGGTCTTACCCACAAAGGCGGCCTTCTCGGGGTCCTTCGGGGAGACGGCAACGCCCGTGTCGCCGAGCATGGTCTCGGGGCGCGTGGTGGCGACGACGATGTAATCCTGGCCGTTGACCGGCTCGGTCAGCGGGTAGCGCAGGTGCCACAGATGGCCCTTCTCGTCCTTGTACTCAGCCTCGTCGTCCGAAATAGCGGTAGTGCAGTTGGGGCACCAGTTGACGATGCGCTTGCCGCGGTAGATCAGGCCGTCGTGATACCAGTCGCAGAACACCTTGCGCACAGCCTGGGCGTAGTCCTCGTCCATGGTGAAGCGCTCGTTATCGAAGTCGACGGAGCAGCCCATACGCTTGATCTGCTCGACGATGATGCCGCCGTACTCGTGGGTCCAATCCCAGCAGGCGTCGACAAACTTGTCGCGACCGATCTCCAAGCGGCTGATGCCCTCGCTCTTGAGCTTCTTGTCGACCTTGGTCTGCGTGGCGATACCGGCGTGATCGGTTCCGAGCACCCAGCGCGTGGACTTGCCGCGCATGCGGGCCATGCGGATGATGGCGTCCTGGATGGAGTCGTCGGTGGCGTGACCCATGTGGAGCTTGCCGGTCACGTTGGGAGGCGGAATGGTGACGGTGCAGTCGCCCACGCCCTCACGGCGCTTGTAGTAGCCGCCGTCGAGCCACTTCTGCAGAATCGCCGGCTCGTTAGTCGACGGATCGTAGTTCTTGGGCATTTCTTCCATATATCTCTCCCTGTCCCGCCGGGGAGAAATGTAGGCCCGATTTTCGCTCGGTCAGGTCCTGGGCTCGCTCGAAGATCACATTAAGTGGTCTTCGGCTCGTGCGGAATCTACGAAAATCGGGCCTACATTCCTCCCCTTAGGTATCGATTACTTCAGTCTGAATTGACTTCGCTTTGGCTTAAACAAACACACAGAATAACACAGGTAGTTGGGGTTATTGCGTATATATAAAATAGCCTCCGACCGCGGGTGGTCGGAGGCTATTTGCAAACACGTTTTAGGCTGGTTTAGCCGTAGATGCGCTGGGGCTGTTCGGTGCCCTTTACGGAGGCTTCGGTCACGATGACCTTGGCAACGCCTTCCTCGCTGGGGAGGTCGAACATCGTCTGCTGCAGCACGTCCTCGCAGATGGAGCGCAGGCCGCGGGCGCCGGTCTTGCGGGCAAGCGCCATGCGGGCGATCTCGTGCAGAGCAGTGTCCTCAAACTCAAGCTCAACATCCTCGAGCTGGAACATCTTGCGGTACTGACGCACCACGGCGTTCTTGGGCTCGGTCAGAATCGACACCAGGTCGTCCTCGTCGAGCGCCTGCGTCTGCGTGACGACGGGCGTACGTCCCACAAACTCGGGGATCATGCCAAAGGCGTTGAGGTCCTGCGGGAGCACCTGGCGCAGCAGGTCGTTTTCGTCAACCGAGGTGGGGCCGGCGATCTCAGAGTTAAAGCCCACGCCCTTGTTGCCCACGCGGTCGGCGATGATCTTGTCCAGACCCACAAAGGCACCACCGCAGATGAACAGGATGTTGGTCGTGTCGATCTGCAGCAGCTCCTGCTGGGGATGCTTGCGGCCACCGGTGGGCGGAACGCTTGCCACCGTGCCCTCAAGAATCTTAAGCAGCGCCTGCTGAACGCCCTCGCCCGAAACATCGCGAGTAATGGAGAGGTTCTCGGCCTTGCGGGCGATCTTGTCGATCTCGTCCACGTAGATAATGCCCACCTGCGCGCGCTCGATATCGCCATCGGCGGCGTTGATGAGCTTGAGCAGGATGTTCTCCACGTCCTCGCCCACATAGCCGGCCTCGGTAAGCGCGGTGGCATCGGCGATGGCAAACGGCACCTCAAGGATGCGCGCGAGCGTCTGGGCGAGCAGGGTCTTACCGGTACCGGTAGGACCGAGCAGCAAAATATTGGACTTGGCGAGCTCCACCTCGTCCATATCATCGTCGAGCTGCGAGTCCAAGCCATCGTCAAAGGCCGAAAGCGCAGCACCGCCCTCGATCACGCGGCGGTAATGGTTGTACACGGCAACCGACATAGCGCGCTTGGCGTCCTCCTGGCCCATGACATAGGCAGAAAGCTCGTCATAGATCTCGTGCGGCGTCGGCACATGCGTGATGACCTGGCGGTCGTCCTCGAGCTCAAAGCCCTCGGCCTCGGGGTCCACGGCGGGCTGGGATGCAGCCTGGCCGTGGTCGTTGAGGAAGCCCGGCAGCTTGCCGTTGCGGGCAGCGTCCATAAAGTCCGAAGCCAGCGACTCCTCCAGAATCTCGGAGCAGGCGGCAACGCACTCGTCGCAGATAAAGATGTTGGTCGGACCCTTTACGAGACGACGGACCTGGCCCTGCTCTTTTCCGCAGAAGGAGCAGCGGATGGGGTTGCCGTTCTCGTCGAAATTGTCCTGCATGTTACCGGCCATCCTAGGCGTCCTTCGCGGCGAGGTCGCGCGAGGTGACGATACGGTCGATCAGGCCGTAGTCGAGGGCCTCGGCAGCGGTCAGGTAGTTATCGCGCTCGGTATCGGCCTGGACCTTCTCGATGGGCTGGCCCGAGGCGTCGGACAGGATCTGGTTAAGCTCGCGACGGGTCTTCTTGATCTCCTCGGCCACGATCTCGATCTCGGTCTGTTGGCCCTGGGCACCGCCGCTGGGCTGGTGAATCATCACCTTGGAGTGCGGCAGGCAGAAACGCTTGCCCTTGGCGCCGGCCGAAAGCAGCACGGCGGCCATAGACGCGGCCATACCCACGCAAATGGTGGAGACCTGCGGCTTAATGAAGTTCATGGTGTCAAGAATCGCCAGGCCGGAGTAGACCTCGCCACCGGGCGAATTGATGTAGAGCGAAATATCCTTCTCGGCATCCTGGCTCTCAAGATGCAGCAGCTGGGCAACGACCAGGTTGGCGCTGACGGAGTTGATCTCCTCGCCCAAGAAGATGATGCGGTCGTTGAGCAGGCGCGAATAGATATCGTAGCTGCGCTCGCCGCGCGGCGTCTGCTCGATAACGTATGGCACGAGGGCGGAATCGAACTTAGCGATCATACGCATCTCCATTTCTCTCTTGCGGACCAAATTGGTTCTAGATAAACGTACGGTGCCCGCATGCTATGCATTGGCTGGCACCGTACGAAGCTACCGGATAACCGGTGTATAACTTTACCCCATCACGGGCGCACGCATGCGCTCGTGGGCAAGGTGGCGAGAATTACTCGGCATCCTTGGCGGTCTCGTCGACCTCGGTCACCTTGGCGTTCTCGACCAGGTGGTCGACGGCCTTGGAGCGGCGGATGGACTCGCGGACGGCAGGCATGCGGCCATCGGCGATGAACTCGGCCTTGGAAGCCTCGACGTCCTTGACGCCGGCCTTCTCGAACTCGGCGTTGATGTCGTCCTCGGTGACCTCGATCTTGAGCTCGCGGGCGAGGGCGTCGAGAGCCAGGGACTCACGGGCAACGTCGTTGGCCTGCTTGTGCAGGTCGCCGATGAACTGCTCCATGGTCAGGCCGGAAGCGGGCAGCCAGGTGTCCAGCGTCATGCCGCGGGCAGCGAGGTTGGACAGGAAGTTCTGACCAAGCTCCTCAAAGACGGACTGCTCGTAGTCGGCGTCCATCTCCTCGAGCTGCAGGCGCTCGGCGAGAGCGGAGACGCAACGGTTCTCCTTCTCGGCCGGGAGGCGGGAAGCCTTGTCCTGCTCGATCTCGATCTTGATGGCGTCGCGCATGGCGTCGATGCTGTCGAAGCCAAAGTCGGACTTGACGAGCTCGTCGGTGAGCTCGGGGGTGTTGCGGACCTTGATGCCCTTGACGGTGACCTCGACGGTGTGGGTCTCGGCCTCCTCGCCCTCCTCGACCTCGTCGGTCCAGGTGACGGTCTTGACGTCGTCGACGTTAGCGCCGATCAGGGCCTCGTTGAACTCCTTGGGGTTGCTGTCGCTACCGGCGATGAGCATGCGGCCCTCGGCAGCGAAGTTGTCGGCGTTCTCGACGGCCTTGAGGTCGACGGTCACGTAGTCGTCAGCCTCGACGGCGCGACCCTCGACGTCCTCGAAGGTGGCACGGTAGTTGAGGAGCATCTCGACCTGGTTGTTGATCTCGGACTCGGTGACCTCCGCGGGAGGCATCTCGATCTCGACGGCGTCGAAGGAGGAGAGCTCAGCGGCAGGACGCAGGGAGAACTCGACGGTGTAGGTGTAGTCCTCGTGATCCTTGGCGAGGTCGAGCTCCTTGTAGTCACCGTTCTTGGTGGGGACGATGTCCAGCTCGTTGAGGACGACGGGCTCGTTGGCGGCGATCAGGTCGTTGGTGGCCTGAGCGAGGGTAGCCTCGGCGCCAAGAGCAGAGTCGATGACCGGACGGGGAGCCTTGCCGGCGCGGAAGCCCGGGAAGCGGTACTTCTTGGCGGTGTCCTTGTAGGCCTTCTTGATCGCGGCGTCGACGTCGGCGGCCGGGATGGTGACCGTAGCGGTGAGCTTGGCGTCCTTGACGTCAGAAGCGGTGATGTTCAACACGTTCCTCCTCATACTGCCCAGCTTATCTGAGGTGCTGGTACCTTTATGCAACAAAGAGTCGCGACGGCGGGAGCCGACGCAGGTGCGTTGGTGCGGGCGAAAGGACTCGAACCTTCACGGGAATCCCACCAGAACCTAAATCTGGCGCGTCTACCAATTCCGCCACGCCCGCATGAGCGCACAGACTAGGAATGATAGCAGATACGAACGGTAAGCGCACGCACACCTTTTACAAGCTCACGACCTCACCACGAGTGCAAAAGGCGGGACGAGTTGCCCCACCCCGCCCATTACGACTTGTTCGCTGACCCGCTACTCCCCCAGCAGGGCCTTCTCGGGCGTGATCGGCAGCGAGCGCACCTGGTGGCCGGTGGCGTGTGCGACGGCCGAGGCCACGGCGGCGAGCGGCGTGTTGATGACGACCTCGCCGATCGACTTGGCGCCAAACGGGCCCGTCGGCTCGTAGCTCGGCTCAAAGGCCACGCGAATGCTGCCGATATCCAGGCGCGTGGGCAGCTTGTAGCTCATAAAGGTGCCGGTACGCAGGCGGCCGCGGTCGTCGTGCTCGACGATCTCGTAGAGCGCGTGGCCGATACCCTGGGCAATGCCGCCCTCGGCCTGGACGCGCGCGAGCGCCTCGTTGATCACGGTGCCGCAGTCCACAGCCGCCGCATAGTCCACCACGGTCACCTTGCCGGTGGCCTTGTCGACCTCGACCTCGGCAATGCCGGCCATAAACGGCGGCGGCGAAACGGGCAGGCAGGCAGAGGCGTGCGAGGTGAGCGCGTCGCCACCCGCGATGTTCTTGACGCACAGGTTGGCAAAGTCGCGCAGCGTGAGGTAGCGGTTCTGCTCGCGGGCGGCGCGCTCGTCGGACAGGCGCACGTACTGGCCATCGAAGACCACGTCGGCGGCGTCCACATCCCACATCTGGGCAGCCTTGGCGCAAATCTTCTCGCGCAGCTCGGTCGCGGCGTTCTTGGCGGCAAGGCCCGTCACGTACGTACCCGAGCTCGCGTACGAGCCGGCGTCGAACGGCGACACGTCGGTGTCCACGCCGCGCACCACGATCAGCGAGCTCTCTACGCCCAGCTCCTCGGCAGCAATCTGCGCCAGGATCGTATCGACGCCCATGCCGTTATCGGTGGCGCCGGTGCCAATGGTAATGAAGCCGTCCTCTTCCAGGCGCATGTCGATGCCGGCGATATCGACATTGGAGATGCCCGAGCCCTGCATGGTGAGCGCGCAGCCCAGGGCTCGCACGCGGTCGCCCAGGTCCACGGCCAGCGGCTTGTCGCGCCAGCCGATCATGTCCATCGCGCGCAGCAGGCAGCGGTCGAGCGCGCAGGCGTTGAGCTTCTCGTTGTAGTACTGCGGCATGACCTCGCCCTCGCGCACCATGTTCTTAAGGCGCAGGTCGGCGGGGTCCATGTGCAGTATGTCGGCGAGCTCGTTGACGGCACTCTCCACGGCAAACTGGCCCTGGGTTGCACCGTAGCCGCGATACGCGCCGCCGCGGTTGGTGTTGGTGTAGACGGCATCCCAGCTAAAGCGGCTCGCCTTCACATGGTTGTAGATGGGCAGGCTCTTGTGACCCGAAAGGCCGATCGTCGTGGTAGCGTGCTCGCCGTACGCGCCGGCGTTGGACAGCGTATGCAGGTCGATGGCCGTGATGGTACCGTCGTTCATGGCGCCCAGCTTAACGGTCATCTGCATCTGATGGCGCGAATTGCCCGCGGTAATGGTCTCCTCGCGGGTGTAGCAGCAGTAGCTCGGACGGCCGGTCTGCTGGGTGACAAACGCCACGAAGATCTCGCAGCAGCCCGTCTGCTTGGAGCCAAAGCCGCCGCCGATGCGCGGCTTAATGACCTGCACCTGCGACTGCGGGATGTCGAGCGACTGCGCGACCATGCGGCGCACGTGGAAGGGCACCTGCGTCGAGGTGGTCACCGAGATGCGGCCGAACGCGTCGGTCGTCGCGAAGGCACGGAAGGTCTCCATGGGCGCGGTCTGCGTGGCCTGGCTGGTATAAGTGCGCTCAAAGACGATGTCGCTCTGGGCGAAGGCCTCGTCCAAGTCGCCAAAGTCGCTCGTGCCGCTGCATACCAAGTTGCGAGCAACGTCGCCGCCCTGCGGGAACATAAAGGTCACGTCGCCCTCGGGGTGGACCACGATGTCGTTATCGAGCGCCTGGGTAAAGTCGAGCAGGGGCTCGAGCACCTCATAGTCGACCTTAATGAGTTTGAGCGCCTTATCGGCAGCCTCCTCAGTCTCGGCGGCGACGATCGCCACCTCCTCGTTTTGGTAACGGACGAGGTTCTCGAGAATCAGGCGGTCGTAGGGACTCGGCTGCGGATAGCTCTGGCCGGCGATGGTAAAGCGGCGCTGGGGCACGTCCTCGTAGGTGTAGACGCCCACGACGCCGGGCACCTTCAGGGCGCGCGACGTATCGATGGAGCGGATCTTGGCACGCGCATACGGGCTGCGCTTGAGCTTAACGATGAGCGCGCCGGCGGCCACCATGTCGCCCGTGTAGACGGGACGACCCTCGAGCAGAGCCTTCGAATCCTTCTTGGGCTGCTTGTGAGTGATCTGCTTGTACGCGACACCATCGGAGCTGGTGTTATTGACCGGCAGCTCGGGCATCTCGAAGCCCACCTGCACGCCGGACTCGTTGAGAAAGCGCACGATGGCGCGCAGCTGGCTCTCGTAGCCGCTGCAACGGCAGAGATTGCCGGCAAGCTGGCGCGAGAGCTCCTCGCGCGTGGCGACGAGGCTCGGGTCCTCCTTGGCGGCGCGGGCAAGCGCCAACACGTTCATGATGAGGCCGGGGGCGCAAAAACCGCACTGCTCGGCGCCTTCGGCAGCCATCGCGCGGGCCAGTGCCTCGGACTCGGCCTTGAGGCCCTCGAGCGTGGTGATGGAGCGGCCCTCAACACGGGCGGCGGGAACCGAGCAGCTCAGCACCGGATCGCCATCGAGCCACACCGTGCACAGGCCGCAGTTGGTGGTCTCGCAGGCGCAGCGCACCGACGCGCAGCCCTGCTCGCGCAGCAGCGCAAAGAGCATAGTGTCGGGGGCAATCTGAACCTTGACCTTGCGGCCGTTGAGCGTAAAGGAAAGATCGATGAGTTTGGCAGCCATTAGCGCACCTCGCTAGAATCGACGCCGGGCACGCGGCGGCAGGAATACTCGTCCGTGGCAAACTTGGGGACCTGCACGGTCTCGAGCTCGCGGGCAAGCGCGGCCGAAAGCTCGATACCGGCGGCGCGGCGCACGGCCTGGATGGCGAGCGGGGCCGAGATACGGCGGCGGTAGTCGGCCGAGCCCCACAGGTTGGTGCCGTAGCTCAGCGAGCGCACGGATGCGGCCAGGGCGCGAAGCTCGTCCTCGGAAGGCTGCTCGGCGGTAAGGCCGCATGCCTCGCCCTGCAGCAGGGTCGCGCGCAGCGGGCGGGCACCCACGGTGACATGCCAGGAGCCGTCCCACCAGGCGGCGGTAACGTTCAGCGAGGGAAAGTCGGTCGCGGCCTTGCGCACGGCCTCGTAGCTCGCACGGTAATCGTGTTTGACGACCACGATGTGCTCGATCACGTCGCGCACGTAGCCCATGTCCACGAACTCGGCGAGCGGCACGCGGCCGGCGCCCGTCAGCTCAACATAGGAATCGAGCGCGAGGAAGGCGGAGAGCACGTCCGAGAAGCCAAAGCGACCGTAGATGCTGCCGCCCACCGTGGCGGTGTTGCGCAGCTGCACGCCCACGATGTCGTGGACGGCGAACTCAAAGACATGGTTGACAAGCGCGTTGAGCTCGGCATGACGCTCGAGCTGGCGCAGGGTGCACATGGCGCCGATGCGAAACTCGGTCTCGGTCTCCTCGATCTGATCGAGTCCACAGGCCGAAAGGTCAATCGCCGTCGCCACGCGACGCGAACCCAGGCGCATCCAGATGCCGCCGCCCACAATCTTGTTGTTGCGGTTCTTCTGTAAGAGCTCATAGGCTTCGGCCGCGTTTCCAACACGGACGTAGGTACCGAACTTGAGCACGTTCTCCCCCATCTCTTCACTTGTCCAGTACCTTTAAGTGTACCAAACGAGGGGCCGCACACCGTTTTAGGACAAAATCCACCCACCCATCCATAACTTGCGGTGATATACGGACTGATTAGCCGTTCTGGGACGCTAAACAGTCCGTATTTCACCGCAAGTTATGAGGAGTCCTCCGGGATAGAAAAGGCTCCCAGCCGGAATGGCTGGGAGCCTCATCACAGGCTATGTCGAGCGAAGATTTAGCAGACGCCCTGGGCGAGCATGGCATCGGCGACCTTCAGGAAGCCGGCAATGTTGCCGCCCATGACAAAGTTGCCCTCCTCGCCGTACTCCTTGGCGGTATCGTCCACGTTGTGGAACATGCCGCGCATGAGCTGCTCGAGCTTGCCGTCGACCTCCTCGAAGGTCCAGGACAGGTGCTCGGCGTTCTGGCTCATCTCCAGGCCGGACACGAGCACGCCACCGGCGTTGGCAGCCTTACCGGGCATAAAGGCGACGCCGTGCTCCTGGAAGTAGGTCGTGGCCTCGATGGTCGTGGGCATGTTCGCGCCCTCGCCGACCACCTTGCAGCCGTTGGCGACGAGCGCCTGGGCGTCCTCGAGCAGCAGCGTGTTCTCGCGAGCGCAGGGCAGCGCGATGTCGCAGGGCAGCTGCCACACGCCGCGGCCGTCACCCTCGTGCCACGTGGCATTGGGCTTCTCGTCGACGTACATGGCGAGCGTAACGCCCTTGTCGTGGCCGGAGCGCTTCTTGTTGTAGACATGCTCGAGCACGGTGTAGTCGATGCCGTCGGGATCCTCGACCCAGCCATGGGTGTCGGAGCAGGCCAGCACCTTGCCGCCGAGCTGGGCGACCTTCTGGACAGCGTAGATGGCGACGTTACCGGAGCCGTGAACGACGACGTTCTTGCCCTCGAAGGAGTCGCCGCGGCTCTTGAGGTACTCGTCCACAAAGTAGACCAGACCGTAACCGGTGGCCTCGGTACGGGCGAGCGAGCCGCCAAAGGATAGGCCCTTGCCGGTAAGGACGCCGGTCCACTCGTTACGCAGGCGCTTGTACTGGCCGAACATGTAGCCGACCTCGCGGCCGCCGACGCCCAGGTCGCCGGCGGGAACGTCGGTGTTGGGGCCGATGTGGCGATAGAGCTCGGTCATGAAGGACTGGCAGAAGTGCATGATCTCGTTGTTGGACTTGCCCTTGGGGTCAAAGTCGGAACCGCCCTTGCCGCCGCCCATGGGAAGGGTGGTCAGGCTGTTCTTGAGGATCTGCTCCAGGCCCAGGAACTTGAGCATGCCCAGGGTGACCGTCGGGTTAAAGCGCAGGCCGCCCTTGTAGGGTCCAATGGCAGAGTTGAACTCGACGCGGTAACCGCGGTTGACCTGAACCTTGCCCTGGTCGTCGACCCAGGGAACACGGAACATGACGATGCGCTCGGGCTCGACGAGGCGCTCAAGCAGGGCGGCCTCCTCGTACTCGGGATGGGCGTCGAGCGCCGGCTGGATGGTGCCGAGAATCTCGGTCGCGGCCTGGATGAACTCAGGCTGCTCGGGATAGCGGGCCTTGAGCTCTTCGAGAACTTTCTGCGTGTAGCTCATGCTTCCTCCAATTGATGGAAAAGAAAAGTATCGTTCGAGGCGCCCCATGCGCCGCGAGCTTTATCGAGTATGGATAATATCGCACTGTTGCAGCAAAGTTTCGCATAAGCCGACGAGCAGATGTTTCGTTTTGATTACGATGCAGGTAGAGGCGTTTTTGAGCACCTGACGTGCAAAACCTGTGTTTCAAACCTGTTTCGTCCATGTGTTCCAAACCACAACAAAGGTGCCTGTCCCCAATGTGGAGGTGTGGTGGTTAGAGGACGAGCTGATGGTAGTCTGCGGGGGTTATGCGGCCCTCGGTGGCAGCGCGGAAGGCAGCGAGCGCATCGCCCGAGAACGGCATGGCCCAGCACAGGCCGCAACCTGCGGTAATGGAGCCGGGCAATGGCATGATGCGCCCGGGCACGCCGGCATCCAGGCACAGCTGTTCGCATTCCATCACATCGAAGGTGCTGTCAAACGACACGATGATCTTGCGCTCATGTTCGAGGGCATCACCGGACGGGCCTTCGCGGTGCGCCTCACGATACGCCGCGGCGGCTGCTTCCTCTTCCGCAGTATGCCCACAGCCACCGCAGCCGCAGGTACAGGGCTCGGACCCATCGCAAGTGCAAGGTTCCCCGGTATCGGGGCAAATATCGTGAGACATGGCAACTCCAATCGTCTAGGCGAGTAACTCGGCCGCCGCAAACTCCTCGGGCGTATTGACGTTTTCGAAGCAGAGCGTCGAGCCCGCGGCCTTAACGATCTGCGGCTCATCCATATAACCAGCCTGAACGCGATTGATCAGGCAGCGAATGCGTTGGCGGTCGCAGGCGAGCAGCTCTTGGGCAACCGGCGC
>CABURV010000045.1 GCA_902494035.1 uncultured Collinsella sp. | reverse complement strand
GCTGCTCGCTGTTGTCCTCATCGTGCTCGTCGGGGCCAACCTGTGCATCGGGAGCGTGCTCGTGCCCGCAGACCACATCCCCGGCATCCTTTCGGGCGGCGCGGCCAATTCCATGGAAAGCCAAGTCATCTGGGAGATTCGCCTGCCGCGCGTGCTTTCAGCCGTGCTTCTCGGCGGGGCACTTTCGCTCTCCGGGTTCCTGCTGCAGACGTTTTTCAACAACCCCATCGCCGACCCGTTCATCTTGGGCGTCTCCTCGGGCGCAAAGTTCGTCGTCGCGCTTACGATGATCGTGCTTCTGGGCGCGAACCAGGCCATGTCCTCGCCGGCCATGGTGGCCGCAGCGTTTCTGGGATCGCTTATCACCATCGGCTTCGTGCTCCTCATCGCACGGCGCATAAGTTCCATGGCCATGCTCATCGTGGCGGGCGTCATGGTGGGATACATCTGCTCGGCGGCGACGAACTTTCTCATCGCCTTCGCCGACGACCAGTCCATCGTGAACCTGCACAACTGGTCTTTGGGTAGCTTCTCGGGTTCGAACTGGGACGACATTGCGGTCATCGCGGTCGTGGTGATCACCGTGAGCGCATGCGTATTCGCGATATCGAAGCCCCTTTCCGCCTTCCAGCTGGGAGAAGCCTACGCGAAAAGCGTCGGCGTGAACGTCGCACGCTTCCGCGTGGTGCTCGTCCTTCTAGCGAGCATGCTCTCCGCCTGCGTGACCGCGTTCGCTGGTCCGGTGTCGTTCGTAGGCATCGCGGTTCCGCATCTCGTAAAGTCGGCGCTGAAGTCGTCGAAGCCCATCCGCGTGATTCCTGCGTGCTTCTTGGGAGGCGCCATCTTCTGCGCGGGTTGCGATTTGATCGCGCGCACGCTGTTCTCTCCCGTCGAGCTTTCCATCAGCGCCGTCACCGCCATCTTCGGCGCGCCGGTGGTTATCGCACTCATGTTGAAGAAGCGGGTGAGGTAGATGGGGGAATTCGTGCCGCGGACCAAAACGCTCGGAGGGAACATTCCATGCTTGGCCAGTCCTGAGCTCGCACGAAAGCGCCAGAAGGCACTTTCGGCTCGTGCGGAACTGCGCGCGGAACGCCTCCTCCGAGCGCAGTCGAACCTCGAAACCCCGGTCGAAACGCAGGCTGACGGAGCGCCGCTTTTCCGCATAAGCGACCTGTCGGCGGGCTACGACAAGAAGGTCGTAGTCGAAGGTGTCGATCTGGAGGTTCGCGCGGGCGACGTCGTGGCGCTCATCGGGCCGAACGGCTCGGGCAAGTCGACCATCTTGAAAACCATCACACGCCATCTTGCACCGCTTGCCGGCGCGGTCGAGCTCGACGGACGGGAGATTTCCCGATGGAAGACGGCGGAGTTCGCAAGGAACCTTGCCGTTATGCTGACAGATCGCCCCCGGACCGAGCTCCTCACCTGCCGCGATATCGTAGAGGCGGGAAGACATCCCTACACCGGGCGAATGGGCACACTCTCGCCCGACGACCATAGTCGGGTCGACGAGGCAATGAAAACCGCACATGTGGAAGAGCTCGCCGAGCGCGACTTCATGCAGATAAGCGATGGGCAACGCCAGCGCGTCATGCTCGCACGCGCCATCGCGCAGGATCCGCGTGTGCTCGTGCTCGACGAGCCCACGTCGTATCTCGATATCCGCTACCAGATCGACCTGCTGCGAATACTTCGCCACCTTGCGAAATCGCGGAATGTGGCTGTCATCATGTCCATCCACGAACTCGAGCTCGCGCAGAAAAGCGCCGACAAGGTGATTTGCGTGAAGGACGGCCGGGTCTTCCGCGCCGGCGCACCCGAGAACATATTCACGCGCGAGACAATTGGCGAGCTCTACGGCCTTCAGCATGGCACCTTCAACGAGCGCTTCGGCAGCGTGGAAATTGGGCGCCCACACGGTGATGCGCACACGTTCGTCATCGCCGGCGCAGGTACGGGGTCGGCTGTGTTTCGCCAGCTCATCCGGCAGGGCAAGGCGTTCTACGCGGGCGTTCTGCACGAAGGGGACATCGACTGCGAGCTCGCGCGCGACCTGGCGACGGAATGCGTGGCCGAGCGCGCCTTCGAGCCGATCGGGGATAAAACCATAGCCCGCGCCAAAGAGCTCCTCGTCCACTGTGCGCGCCTTATTGTGTGCCCCGCCGCCTTCGGCACCATAAACGCCCGCAACGCAGAGCTCGTCGCCTTCGCACGCTCGCATGGTATCGAGGTCATGCAAGCGTGCGAAGGCGCATCGGAGGATTCCCATTTGGAGCGGGAAGGATAAACTGAACTTTCTTTTAAGGATCCTCAGGCTACAGCTCCTGCGCCGGCGAGGTCTACAAGGCGCCGGAGAACCTCGTGAACAGGAATTTCCACGCCGACGAGCCCAACTAGGCCTAATCCAAGCGAGATTCCAGACTCGACAGACCATTGAGAGTCAGATCGTTGGCGACCTCAGAGACACGCTCAATAGGAACCGAGCCGTCAGACAGTGCCCACGTGCGATAGATACCGATAATGCCCGACAGCAAAAACGCCAGATAGTAATCGAACATCTCGTCCTTGAGACCTTGGGGCAACAGATCGCGCTCGGCAATCTCGTGCTCGAGCGGCGCACGAAGACGAGCCATAAAATCATCGAGCGGAATATTCTCGATCAGCTGACGATTGAGCACGAGGTTGTTGCACAGCGCCTCGTTAACGGTTTTAAAGAAGGTCGCCGCCGCGCCAAGGGCGCGCTCGTTGGTGTCGCCGTCCATGGAAGCAAGTGTTTTCTCGACCGAGTCGACAATCATCTCCACAACATCGACGGCAATGGCATCGAGCAGGCCGTCAACCGTACCAAAGTGAACGTAAAAGGTCTTGCGGTCGACATTGGCCTCGCGCGCGATGGCACTCACCGTAATGTCTGCCAACGGCTTTTCCATGAGCAGGCGCTCGAAAGCAGAAAGGATGGCATTGCGGCTGCGAACGATGCGGCGGTCAAGACGCGGTTTGCTGGTTGCCATGGGCGTGTCCCTTCGATATGCGAGCACTCATCAACAGATGAGAGATAATCTACGTAAGAGGATTATCCCCCATGCAGCACAAATATGCCCCGCATCATGAAGAACGCACGACTGCCCTACTGCGACTTAGGGTGCTTCTTCTTATTGAGCGCCGACGGAGATACGCGAATACCGTCGCCTGTCTGGCGCACATAGGTTTTATGAGCCGGCTTAGCGGCCCCAGAAGCCTTCTGAGCGTGCTTCTTGGGGTCAACGGTAACAGCATTCGCGGGGTGCGGCTTAGTGGGCGCAGAGGGCGTCTGAGACGTGCGGCCGAGTTTGCGCATCACGCGATCCCAGCGCGCATGGATGCTCTCGTTGTGGGCGCTCTTAAGGCCCAGCAGGGGCGCAGCCAAAATGGTCGGCGCAATAAACGTAATGAGACGCCACAGCAGATAGCCGGCGGTCGAAGCCGACCCAAAGAAATGACCCAAGAACAATGCAAAGCCGCCCTCAGCGCCACCAGTTCCACCGGGCAAGGGGACCGCAGAGCTCAGCAACTGGACAAAGGCGCTCGCGGCCATGACCGAGAAAAAGTCGACCTCGTGGTGGCCAAAGGCAAGCATTAGGAAATACGGAACCAGATAGAAAAACGCGAGCTGCAGCATGGTGATAAACACGGTGAGCAGCATGGAAGAAAAATGTCCGGCTGAAAGCTTGAACTTCTCGGAGAAGGAGTAGATCTCGCCATCGACAAACGTGCGCCATCCCTCGATCTTAGTGGCCGAGACACCAATGCGCTCAAGCCAATTGATGATGCAGTGGGCGACGCGCGTGACGGTCTTAGGCATGAGCGCGACGGCGAAGATGCCAAGCAAGATGCAGCAGTGCCCACCAAAGCTAAAGACGCACAGCAGCGTCATGTCGCCATAGCGCTCGGCAAAAAACGGCATGCGAGCAAGCAGTAGGATAGCGCCCCAGGCAACGAGGCCAAACTGATACACGATAAAGCGCGTGAATTGCGTGGCTCCGGCCTCGCCGACATTTTGGCCCGCCTTGGTCAGGCGGTAGATCTGAGCAGGAGTCGAGCCCATCATCATAGGTGTGAGGTTGCCAAAGAAGATGCCGCTCGCCTCGACCGAAATGAGGTCGCGAATGCCGACGGGTGAATTGGGGTCGAGCCAGACAGCGATCGCATAGGCCACAATGCCAAAGAACAGGTACAGGAACATGCAAAAGCATGCAGCAGCGAGCCAAGGCGCCTGGACGCTCGACATTGCGGCCCAGAACTGCCCCATCTGCCCGGTTACCACCAGATAGACGATATAACCCACCAGCACGACGCCGATAAAGATGGCGCCGCGGCGTGCGCTCTTATTGTCATCTCCGCCCGAGGCCTCAACCTCGACCTGGGGCTTAGAAGTATGCTGAGAGGACTCCGTCATGAGACTCCTTCTAACAGTCAAAATATCTTGGATATTGTACCCGTAAGGGCCATAAGCAGAACGCAAAGCTCTGGTTCAAACGGGAATTGCAGACGGTTGTTTGAAAATAAAAAACCCGGCCTTCCATGGGAAGTCCGGGTATCAGATGCGTGGTAGCCCGTACCAGATTCGAACTGGTGATCTCCGCCTTGAGAGGGCGGCGTCCTAAACCGCTAGACGAACGGGCCACATGACATCTGCACTGCCGTGCTGCGAGGAAGTATATTACGGGACAAAAAACGTCAGCGCAAGAAGAAATTCCAAATTGCCGAAAAATTGTCGGCAGGTTATGGAACACACAGGTAAACTTGGTAGCTAATTCAAGTTGAGATGGACCAAAAGAGCTTCGCGCTCGTTGGGGATGTTGTCTTCGATCACGGCGTCGAGGGCGGAGTTGAGTAGCTGCCCCAGTTCCGGCCCGGGCTTGACTCCGGCACGGATCAGGTCGCCGCCGTTGATGGCGAGCATCTTGAGCGTATAGGGCTCCCCCGCCTTCAGCAGCTCGTGCGCCATCGCGCGCATCTCCTCAATCGTCTCAACGTAATAGAAGCACGACGGGGCCTTGCCGAGCGTGTCGGCACGCTTAAGATCCATGAGCTCGTCCATCAAACGCGGCGTGTCGACGCCCTCGCCCGAAAGCGCGCGCATCATATTGAGCAGGCAGGAGCGCTCGGGGCGCAGCGGCTTGTCGTGATATTTGATGAGCAGGCACACGTCGCGCACCAGGTCGTGCGAGAGCGCCAGGCGATCCATAATGACGCGCGCTTTCTTGGCGCCGAGCTCGGGATGACCGTAGAAGTGTCCGCTGCCGGCGTGATCGACCGTGAAACACTCGGGCTTGGACACATCGTGCAAAAACGCCGCCCACATAAGGCTCGACGAGGGCGCGACGCCGTCACACAGCGCGAGCTCCCCCGCCACCGTAAGCACACGGGCGATATGCTCGTAGACGTTAAACGCATGATAGACACTGCGCTGATCAAACCCGCGACCCGCTGCCAACTCGGGCACGGCGGCGCAGATGAGCTCGGGGTAGCGCAGCATCGCGTCTCCCCCATGACCGGTCGAAAGAATGCCCTCGAGCTCAATACCCACACGCTCGCGCGCCACGGCGTCGAGCAGCGGCGCGCACTCGGCAAGCGCTCGCTTAGTCTCGGGCTCAATCATAAAGTCCAGGCGGCAGGCAAAGCGCACCGCACGCAACATGCGCAGGGCGTCCTCGTTAAAGCGACGCTTGGGATCGCCGACAGCGCGAATCAGCTTGCGCTCCAAGTCACCCTGGCCGTCGTAGCGGTCGACAAGCCCGCGCTCGGGATGCCAGGCCATGGCGTTGACGGTAAAGTCGCGGCGCGCCAGATCGTCCTCGAGCGAGGCGGCACGCTCCACACTCTGGGGATGGCGACCATCGGTGTAAAAGCCATCCAAACGGTACGTGGTGACCTCGATACGCTCGCCATCGGAAATAGCCGTGATTCCGCCAAATTTAATGCCAGACTCCACAACCGCGATGCCGGCGGCCTCGAGCGCCGCCTTGGACTCCTGCCACAGGCCGCTACAGCACATATCAACATCGTGGCTGGGGCACCCCATCAGGGCGTCGCGCACCCAACCGCCCACGTACCAAGCCTCAAGACCAGCCGCCTCAAGCGCGCGTAGGACGCACAGGGACGCATCGGACGGTTGATTACCGTTGAGCGAAACATTGCACATGCCTATGGCCTCCTGCACTTGTGAGCGTTAATCGATGGTTCTCAAGAAGTCTAACAAGAAACGAGAAAGCGCGCACACGCAATCGCGTCGTCAATTCCATAAAACGAGACAGCAGACGCCATATGCGTTCAGCGAGCAAAAAACACCCGCCTCGGAGATCCAAAGCGGGTGTTCGGCAGCGATTTTTCGATGCGGCTAGCAGACCTGACGAACCTCGATGTGCTTCTTATATTCGTCCACCTTGGCAAAGTCGCCCAGGCCCGGGCACTCGACCACGTTGGCGCCGGTGGCCATCGACAGACGGAGGGCATCCTCGACGCGCTCGGGAGCGTCGTGCCATACGGACAGGAAGGCAGCGAGTGAGGAATCGCCGGCGCACACCGTCGACAGCAGCTTGACGTCGAAGGTGCGATTGGCAAACCAGATGTGCTCGCCGTTGGAGAAGTACGCACCGGCGCCACCGAGGGTCAGCAGCACGTTCTTGGCGCCCTTAGCGTGCAGCTCGGCCATAGCGCCCTTGACGGACTCATCGTCGCCACCGCTCACCTTAATGCCAAAGATGTCGAGCAGCTCGTCGTCATTGGGCTTGATCAGCAGCGGCTCCATGGCAATGAGGTCTGCCAGCTGATGGCTCGAGATGTCGAGGACGAACTCGGCCCCCTTGGCCTTGACGCGGCGCAGGACCTCGGCCAAGAAGCCCTCGGAAGTGTTGGGAGGCAGCGAGCCGCTGATGACCAGGCAGGTCATGTCATCGAGCGAATCGATGAGCTCAAACATCTCCTGCTCGTTGGCCTCGTTGATGGCGGCACCGGCGTTGACCATGTTGTACTCGGTGTCGGGTCCGGCATTGAGGAACACGTTGACGCGCGTGATGCCGTCGGTCCAAACGGGCTTGACGGGCACGCCCAGGGCCTCGGCGCCCTTAACGATAAACTCGCCCGAGAAGCCGGCGAAAAAGCCCAGGATCGTGGTGTCGACACCGTAGTGATCGAGGGTGAACGAGACGTTGAGACCCTTGCCGTTGGGCGTGTAGACGGCGTTACGGGTACGCGTGACGGTGTTGGCAGCAAGGCCGTCGCAGGCGATGTTGTAGTCAATGGCGGGATTTGCAGTGAGCGTGTAAATCATGAATGTTCCTTTCACGAAGTAACGTGTTAATGAAAGTATATTCCACCCAACGGTAAAAGGCTAGGACAACTCGGTGAACGGTGTGGAAGCGATGAAGTACGGCAGAGCATCTCTCTCCAATAACGGAACAAAAAAGGCGCCCCAGCCGAAACCGGGGCGCCGCATGCGCACGAATATGTCGCGTTTCGATTACTGACGATCGAGCTTGCGGACAGCAACGCGCTTGCTGTACTCGTCGACGTGACCGAAGTCGCCGATGCCGACGGACTCGGCAACGTTGGCGCCGGTGGCCATAGCGAGCTTCATGGCCTCCTCGACGTTGTCGCGATCCCTGTACCACTTGTGCAGGAACGCAGCGAGGGTGCAGTCGCCGGCGCAGACAGAAGAAACCAGCTTGATGTTGAACTCACGCTTGGCGTACCAAATATCCTCGCCGTTGGAGAAGTAAGCGTCGCCGCGGCTACCACGGGTGAGCAGCACGTTCTGAACGCCAGCGTCGTGAGCCATCTTCATGGCAACGCGGACCTCGTCGTCGGTGTCGACCGGCACGCCGAAGATGGCCTTCATCTCGTGATGGTTCGGCTTGATGAGCAGCGGCTTCTTGTGAGCGAGCTCCTTGAGCTTGTCGGAGGACAGGTCCAGGACGACGTCGGCGCCACGAGCCTGAGCGTGCTCCATGACCTGAGCCAGGAAGTCGGGCGTAGCTTTGGGAGGCACGGAGCCGGAAACGATCAGGCACTCGAGATCGCCCGCGGTGTCCAGGATGTTGTAGAGCTCCTCCTGGTGCTGCGGCGTAATAGGAGCACCCGGGTTCAGGATGCCGTACTCGTGCTGGCCATCGTTGACGTAGGTGTTAATGCGCGTGATACCGTCGGTCCAGACCGGGCGGCAGAGGCAACCCAGGTTCATGACCTCCTCGACGATGAACTTGCCCGTGAAGCCGGCGAAGAAGCCGAGCGCGACGGTGTCGACGCCCATCTTCTTAAAGGCGAAGGACACGTCGAGGCCCTTGCCGTTAGCCGTGTAGCTGGCCGAGCCGGTGCGGACGTTCTCGTCGGGCTCGAGCGGAGAGCTCGAAACCGTCATGTCGACAGCCGGGTTAGCGGTTAGCGTGTAGAACATTTACAGTACCCCCTGTATATGTGAGGGCCGCGTGGCCGGCCCATTCCAACCACGCGGTTACCTCTGATACCAAATTAGCGAGCTGCGGACTCGAGCAGTGCCTTGACCTCGGCGGCGGTGTTGCAGGCGAGTGCCTTCTCGGCGAGCTCGTCGCACTCGGCCTTGGTCCACTGGCTGATGGTCTTGCGGGCGCGCAGGATCGACGGAGCGCTCATCGAGAACTCCTCCAGGCCCCAGCTGATCAGCAGCGGCTCGAGCAGCGGATCGGCAGCGGCCTCGCCGCACATACCGACCATGATGCCGGCCTTCACGCCGCTCTCGATGATGTTCTTGAGCGAGCGGAGCACGGCGGGATAGTAAACCTGGTACAGGTTGGAGATGGTGTCGTTACCACGGTCGGCGCACATGGTGTAGCCGATCAGGTCGTTGGTGCCGATGGAGAAGAAGTCGGCGACCTCGGCAAGACGGTCTGCGAGCAGCGAAGCGGCGGGCGTCTCGACCATGATGCCGACCTCGATGTTCTCGTTGAACTTGCGACCCTCTTCGGTCAGCTCGGCCTTGCACTGCTCGACGAGCTCCTTGACGGCCAAGACCTCCTCGACGCAAGTGACGAGCGGGATCATGATCTTGACGTCACCGAAGGCGCTAGCGCGCAGCAGAGCGCGGAGCTGGACCTTGTACTGGTCGGGATTGGCCAGGCAGTAACGCACGGCGCGGAAGCCCATGAAGGGGTTGTCTTCCTTGACCATATGCAGATACGGAATCTCCTTGTCGCCACCCACATCGAGCGTTCGGATGATGACCGGAGCACCCTTGAGCGCGCTGGCGACCTTACGGTAGGCGTTGAACTGCTCCTCCTCGGAAGGAAGCTCAGCAGAGTCCATGAACAGGAACTCGGAGCGGAACAGACCGATGGCCTCGGCGTCGTGATCGAGCGCGTTGGGCACGTCATCAGGGTTACCGATATTGCAGGCGATGATCTTCTTGATGCCATCGGCAGTCACAGAAGGCTTGCCGCGGAAGGCCTCGAGGGCTGCCTTCTCGGCAGCGAAGGCCTCGGCCTTGGCGGTGTAGGCAGCGAGCGTCTCCTCGTCGGGATCGGCCTCGACGATACCCTTGCCACCGTCGACGACAACGGTCATGCCGTTGCGCAGAGCGGTGCAGCTGTTGGCAACCGAAAGGACAGCCGGGATCTCGAGGGCACGCGCGATGATCGCGGAGTGCGACGTGCGGCCGCCGGTCTCGGTGACGATACCGGCAACGTGGGCCTTATCGATCGTGGCGGTCATGGACGGCGTAAGGTCGTGCACGACGACGACGGTGTTCTCGGGCAGGACGGAGAGGTCGACGACCTCCTTGCCCAGCAGCTCGGCCAGAATACCGGTGCGGATGTCGGCGATGTCGGCCGCGCGCAGACGGAACATCTCATCGTCCATGGACAGGAACATGTTCTCGAACATGGTCGAGGTGTCCATGAGCGCCTGCTCGGCGCAGGTGCCGCCGTCAATGGCGGCGTTGATGGCGTCGGTCATGCCCGGGTCCTGAGCCAGGACGATGTGTCCGCTCATGATCTCGGCCTCGGCCTCGCCCACCGTCTCCTTCATGTGGTCGGCCTGAGCCTGGGTCTTCTCGCAGAAGACCGAAAGAGCGGTCTGATAGCGCTCCTTCTCTGCTGCCGAATCAGCGACCTCGTGCGGTTCAAACGTCAAGTCGGGATCGACGGCGACCATGACGGTGCCGATACCGATGCCCTCGGATGCGTTGACTCCCTGATACATTCCCATTCCTCTCTCCGTGCCATGTGATAAAGCGTTTTGCCATATCCATGACAAAAGAGCGCAGCTACCTTGATACAGGTCACTGCGCCCCCAAGTATGAACTTAATTGTTCAACATGCGACCCGTTTGAGTTCTACTCGCCAAGACCGCTCTTGATGAGCTCGATGGCAGCAGCCAGAGCCTCGGCCTCGTCGGCGCCGTCGCACTTAACCTCGACCTCGGTGCCACAGGGGATACCAGCGGCCATGAGGGCCATCGGGGACTTGCCGTTGACCTCCTTCTCGGGGGTGACGACCGTCACGTCGCAGGCGTACTTGCCCATGGTGGAGGCGAAGAGGCCAGCCGGACGCATGTGAAGACCCTGCGGATTGACGAGAGTAGCCTTCTCAGAAACCATAATTGACTCCTTTTTTGTGTTTAACCCCTGTCATGCATGCGACAGGAGTCAGATTCACGACGTTGTTTATATTAACTCACATCAAACGGTTTTTCATTATGTTTCGCACGAATTGTTGGACAGATGTCGTTTCCGCAGCAATATCGTGCGAACGGAATTCTGGCTGATTTTATGTGTGCCTGGTTAATCTAGTTGATGGCGTCTATCTATACCCTTTTGTAAGTTGCGGTGAAATAGGGACTTAATTGGGTTGAATCGTTTGAACAGTCCCTATTTCACCGCAACTTATGGGTGGGGTAGAAAAAGGCGGAGGCCCTGGAGAGGGGCTCCGCCTTTGTTACAGGGGGCGATTAAAACCGCTATCTGTGGGGCTAGACCAGGCGGGCGTTGATCGTCTTGGCGATCTCGGCGGCGTCGGTGGAACCCTTGACGGTGGCACGGAAGTCCTCGTCCATGAGCGCCTCGGCGACCTTGGACAGGATCTTGAGGTGCGTGGTGCCAGCCTGTGCACCCGGGATGAGCAGGGCGATGGCAACGTTGACGGGAGCGCCGTCCATGGTGTCCCAACCGGTCACGCCAGAGTCGTCCTTGACGACGATGACAGCGGCCTCGGTAATGGCGTCGGACTTGGCATGCGGGATGGCGAAGCCCTCCATCATGCCCGTGGTGCCCTCGGCCTCGCGGGCCAGGAAGGCGTTCATCACGGCGTCGGCGTCGCTGGCGATACCGGCCTTGACGGCCTGGTTGGAAACGAAGCTCAGAGCCTCGTCACGAGAAGCGAAGTCCTCGGCGACAAAGACATTCTCGACCTTCACGAAGTCGGCAGCCTCGGCCTTGGGGGCCTCGACGGCAGCGGCCTTGGGGGCCTCAACGGGCTTGGCTGCAGGAGCGGCCTTCTGGTTCTTCTCGAAGTCGTACTTCTTGAAGGCCACAAACAGGATGCCACCGACAACAGCGCCGATGAGGATCGCGAGGACCCAAAGCGGACCGTTCTCGACAACGGGCAGGACCAGGAAGCCACCGTGAGGCGCCGGATCGTGAACGTTGAACATAATGGTCAGGATCGAAGCGATAGAGGAACCGAGCATCATGATGGGCATGACGGGCCAGATGTTCTTGGTCATGAACGGAATGGCGCCCTCGGTGATGTGGGTGCAACCAAGGATGAGGTTGACGACACCGGCGTCGTGATCCTCCTGGCTGAAGTACTTCTTGCCGACAACGACGGCAAAGGTGGTGATCAGCGGCGGAACGATGCAGGCGGCGGAGACGGCAGCCATGAAGTTGGTGCCGAAGTTGTAGGTATCGGTGCCAACACCGGCGGCCAGAGCCTCGGTGAGCATAGCGGTACCGGTGACATAAGCAGCCTTGTTGACCGGGCCGCCCATGTCAAAGGCGCACATGCAGCCGATGGCAAGACCCAGGACAACGGCGCCAGAGGCGGACAGGCCCTTGAGGAAGTCCATCATGGCGGTGTTGATGGCAGCCATGGGGCCGGAAATGCCGAGCATGACCAGGCCGACGATAGCCGTCGAGAACAGCGGGTACAGGAAGATAGCCTTGAGGCCGTCCAGGTTCTTGGGCAGGCCGGCAAAGACCTTCTCGAGCAGCAGGATGACATAGCCGGCGAGGAAGCCGCCAACGATGCCGCCCAGGAAGCCGAAGCCCACGCCGGCGCCACCGGCATCGATCATGCCGGTCTCGGCGTTAACGGGCAGGCCCTGGATGGCGATCATACCGGCAACAAAGCCGGGGACGAGCGCCGGGCGCTTGCCGATGGATTCGGCGATGTAGGCGGAAAGTACCGGAACCATGAGGTTCATGGCGATGCCGCCGATAATCTTGAGCATCGCAGCAAAGCTGTTGTAGTCAGACGCCGTCGAATCGAAGGACGTAATGCCCCACAGGAACGAAACGGCGGTCAGAACACCACCAGCAACGACGAAGACCAGCATGTGGCTGACGCCGTTCATGAGGTGCTTGTAGATGATGTGGCCGATGGACTCCTTCTCCTCGACCTCATCCTCGATATCGGCAGCAGCTGCTACCGTGCTGTCGCCCTTGGCGGCGAGCGCGCGGTCAATCAGCTTACCGGCGGCCTCAACGGACAGGGCCTTGGAAACACCAACGGAAACCATGGGCTTGCCGGCGAAACGCTCAGCCTGGACATCCTTGTCGGCTGCGACGACGACGGCCTTGGCACCAGCGATCTCACTCTTGGTGAGCTCGTTCTCGACACCGACCTGGCCATGAGTCTCAACCTTAATGGTCAGACCGCGCTCGGCAGCTGCCTTCTCCAGCGCCTCCTTCGCCATGAAGGTGTGCGCAATGCCGGTCGGGCAACCGGTCGCGGCGATGATGTCAAACTTAGCCATGTGTCCCTCCTTCTTGAGTACAGCGCCCGCGGGCGCTCCCCTACACGCGCTTCGATGCGCGTTTTTCCACAACTGAAAGATACCAACCTACCGTCCGCGTGAGAAGAGACAAGGTGCAATTCTCCGGTGAAAGGTTCTTTCATAACCGTAAACGGTAGGTGAAAGTTTACCATCAACACTTGAAACGGCAAGGTGTATCTTGTAATTGAAAATCCCCCTATACTATGGCATTACAAAACGAGTCCGATTTTCATGCCAACCAGGAGCCATCCATGACCGATAGTAGCAAGAGCGCACTTTCCCTCATTAGTACCCATCAGGGATACAGCGAGTCCGAGCAGCGCATTGTCGACTATATATTGGAGCACCAGTCCGAGGCGCCACGCCTCACGGCGGCTCAGCTCTCGCGCGCCGCTGCCACGTCCGAGGCGACCGTTTCGCGCTTCTGCCGCAAACTGGGCTTTGGTAGCTTCCGCAGCTTTCAGTTTTCGTTGGCGAGGGATTTGGAAAGCCAGCGCAACGAGGGCCTGACCGACGAGGTCTCGCTCGACAATATGGAGCAGAGCCTCAAGAACATCCTGGCTGCCAAGGTAAGCGAGCTTAATGCGACCATCGACGGAATCGACCACGATACGCTGGCGGCTGTTGTGCATGCCTTTAAGCATGCAGGGGTTATTGAGTTTGCAGCTGTGGGCAATACGAACGCGGTCGCGCTCGATGCGACGTTTAAGTTTTCGCAGCTGGGCCTGCGCTGCATGGCGAGCACCATTAGCGAGACATCAATCGGCTTTGCGCTCACGTTGCGCCCAGGTGACGTCATCGTGCTAATCTCAAACTCCGGCAAATCGCGCCGACTGAATCGCATGGCAAAAGCGGCTCGCAACTGCGGCGCAACCGTAGT
>CABURV010000044.1 GCA_902494035.1 uncultured Collinsella sp. | reverse complement strand
GGGAAGTTCGCGAAGTCCACTTTCCAACACGAAGCCTGGCCCGGCGTGACGCACTTGGTTGTCGTGCACCATGCCTTGCAACAATTAAAATCTCGCCAGAGCCGCGTCAATCTGGCCTTCGCATATCTTAGAAACGCGCTCGGCTACTGCGCTCGGGTCCTCGGCCATACCTGCGGCAATCCAGTCGAGCATTACACCTATAAATGCATGTGCGAAAAAACGGGACAGAAAGTCCTTGTAGCTTTGCGAGACGCCCCTGCCTGCGGCATGCTCTTCGACCACACCTTCGATCAGGTCGAATGTCACGGGCCGCAGAAAACGCTGGATGCGCTCGGCGCTCACGCAGTGATAGACGTTCATGATAAAGGGCTTGTTGTCGCGCACCGCGAGCATGATGTTTTCCAGGCCCACCTGCCAGGTATCGGCCGTCTTGTTGTTGGCGAGCGCGCGGCCGGCGTCTTCCTCACACGCCCATTCAACTAGGTCATAAATATCCTGAAAGTGATAGTAGAAGGTCATGCGACTGACCCCGCAGTCCTCAGTGAGGTCAGCGATGGTGATCTTGGTCAGCGGCTTTTGGAGCAGCAGTCGCTTAAGAGAATCTTCCAACGCGCGCTTTGTCAGTTGCCCAGCCATTACTCTCCCGCCGTTAACGTCGAATCATGAGATATCCCCATGGTACCCCGCATGCAATCATCCTCCATGAAGGGAGCAGACACCTTTGTGGCGGCTCGATTCGTCTTAATCTGTACCATCTTGGCCGCTAAAAGTGGGCCTGGTGTTACAGATTTAGATTTTCGATTCGGGTGTCTTCTGTTCGTCTCGATTTGTAACAGATAGGGCTCTATTTGCCGAGTAAATGTTACAGATTGAGACAAACGGGCGCCGCTGGTCATTTCATCTCGATCTGTAACATCTGGAGCCATAAACAGTCGCTAGATGTTACAGATTGAGATAGTAAGGGGACGAGGCCGCAGCGGGTGAGCGTGCCTGCATCCTATCTCTCAATCACTCAGAAAATCTTATATATAGAGACTTAGATTTGTGTATAAGATCGTACAAAGCTGGCAACAATACTTCTCGAACAACGTGAAGCCGCCCCGTAGGGCGGCCGCCCCAAGAGAGGTGATTCCATGAGAATCGATAAGCTAGCAATGACGTCGCGCGAGGCGCTGCAGACCGCTATGAGTACGGCGGCCGATGCGCAGGCCGGCGCGGTAGAGCCGATTCACCTGCTGTCCGCCCTGCTCGGTGCCGGCGAGCGCAATATCTCCGTGATCATCGAGCGCATCGGCGCCGACCCGGCTCAGCTCGCGCGCTCCACACAGGATGCCATCGACCACGCGCCCAAGGTTTCGGGCGAAGGTCAGCAGATGGGTCTTTCCAATGAGCTCGTCCGCGTCATCGAGAAGGCCGAGAAGAAGGCCACCAAGATGGGCGACAGCTTTGTGGTGACCGAGCATCTGCTGATGGCACTTGCAGAGGACAAGGGCGAGGCGGGCCGCGTGCTGCGCGACGCCGGCGTGACCAAGGAGCGCATCGAGCAAGTCTACGAGGAGCTGCGCGGCGATGACCGCGTGACGTCTGCCGAGGACAAGACTCAGTTTGAGGCGCTGGAGCAGTACGGCCGCAACATCTGCGACCTCGCCCGCGCCGGCAAGCTCGACCCGGTCATCGGTCGTACCGATGAGATACGCCGTACCATCCAGGTTCTGTCCCGCCGCACCAAGAACAACCCCGTGCTCATCGGTGAGCCGGGCGTCGGCAAGACGGCCATCGTCGAGGGCATCGCCCAGCGTATCGTGACCGGCGACGTGCCGAGCACGCTGCGCGACCGCGACCTCGTCGAGCTTGACATGAGCGCGCTGGTCGCCGGCGCCAAGTACCGTGGTGAGTTCGAGGACCGCTTAAAGGCCGTGCTCAAGGAGGTGCAGAAGTCCGAAGGCAAGGTCATCCTGTTCATCGATGAGCTCCACACCATCGTGGGCGCGGGTGCCACCGAGGGCTCTATGGACGCCGGCAACATCCTCAAGCCGGCGCTCGCCCGTGGCGACTTGCACGCGATCGGCGCGACTACGCTTGACGAATACCGCAAGTACATCGAGAAGGACGCGGCGCTCGCCCGTCGTTTCCAGACCGTGATGGTCTCCGAGCCCACCGTCGAGGACACCATTTCGATCCTTCGTGGCCTTAAGGAGAAGTACGAGATCTTCCACGGCGTGCATATCACCGATAGCGCGCTCGTGGCCGCCGCCGACCTCTCCGACCGCTACATCGCCGACCGTTTCCTGCCCGACAAGGCTATCGACCTGGTCGATGAGGCCGCAAGCCGCCTGCGCATGGAGCTCGACAGCATGCCGGTCGAGATTGACGCCACCACGCGTCAGCTCACTCAGCTGCAGATCGAGGAGCAGGCGCTCATGAAGGAGACCGACGACGCCTCCAAGGAGCGTCTGGAGGCCCTGCGCCAAGAGATCGCCGAGGTCCAAGAAAAGCTCAACGTGCAAAAGGCTGGCTGGCTCAACCAGAAGAACGCCATCGACCACGTGCAGGAGCTCAAGGGTCAGCTCGACGAGGCCAGGAGCGAAGAGGAGCGCGCAACGCGCAACGGCGACCTGGGCCGTGCGTCCGAGCTGCGCTACTCCGTGATTCCGGGCCTGCAGCAGCAGATTCAGGATTCCGAGGCCGCGCTCGAGGCGCAAAAGCAGCAGGACGGCGAGGGCCTCAACGAACAGGTGACCTCCGATGAGATCGCCGAGGTCGTGAGCGCCTGGACCGGTGTGCCCGTCTCCAAGATGATGCAGGGCGAACTCGACAAGCTCAAGGGTCTGGAGGGCGAGCTGCATAAGCGCGTCATCGGCCAGGATGAGGCCGTGTCCGCTGTGGCCGCGGCCGTGCGTCGCAGCCGTGCGGGTCTCTCCGATCCGGACAAGCCCATCGGCAGCTTCTTCTTCCTGGGCCCCACCGGTGTGGGCAAGACCGAGCTCGCCAAGGCGCTGGCCGAGTGCCTGTTCGACGACGAGCGTGCGCTCGTGCGTATCGACATGTCCGAGTACATGGAGAAGTTCAGCGTCCAGCGCCTGATCGGTGCGCCCCCGGGATACGTGGGCTACGACGAGGGCGGCCAACTCACCGAGGCCGTGCGCCGTCGTCCGTACTCCGTGATCTTGCTCGACGAGATGGAGAAGGCCCATCCGGATGTCTTCAACGTGCTGCTGCAGGTGCTCGATGATGGTCGTCTGACCGACGGCCAGGGTCGCCAGGTGTCCTTCAAGAACACGATTATCATCATGACGTCCAACGTGGGCTCCAAGGCCATCGCCGATCTGTCCGGTAAGGACGAGGAGGAGATGCGCCACCAGGTCGATGCCGCCATGGCTCAGACCTTCCGCCCCGAGTTCCTCAACCGTATCGACGATATCGTGGTGTTCCATCCGCTCGGCATGGCGCAGATCGAGAAGATCATGGACATCCAGCTCGCCGACGTGCGCGCGCGTCTGGCCAAGGAGCGCATGACGCTTGCCATCACCCCGGCGGCCAAGCAGCTGCTCGCCGTGGGCGGCTTGGACCCGGTCTTTGGTGCCCGCCCGCTCAAGCGTTTGGTGCAGCGCGAGGTTGTCGATGCCATCGCGGCGGCCATCATTGACGGCACGGTGCACGAAGGCGATCAGGTGACGGTCGATGTCGACAAGGACGGCGGCTTTACCGTCGTGTGCGACAACACGCCGTCTGCCACCTACGAGGTGCCTGAGGACAAGTAATCGGCGCGGGCGAGAATAATCGCTACGCAGCGAGAGGCGGCGAGTCGCGCCAAGCGGCCCGCCGCCTTTGTTTTGCGCGCCGTTTTCTACGTCGGATGCATTGTCGCTGCATGCCCCGAGTGCTTTTCGACGTTTGGGCGCGCGAAGACCCCTGAAATGGAGAAAAGTTGTGTTGTTCGACGACGCCGCGTGCGCCCCGATCTTCGACGGATTGACCGCTGCGCTAAAAGTCTCACCGCCCCTCACTCACTGGAATAATTCCAAAAAGTAGCCATGGCAACCCGCATGAAGTTAACCTTGTGTAACAATTAGCCATTACAGCTGGATGCTATGCCGCCGTTCCGTCCAGCTGCCTTTCCGCGTGCAGGGAGAGCGGCTGAAAAGGAGCCATCGAGTACCATGGATGTCGATGAGGCAACGCTGGCCGTTCTCAAGAAGTCCCCGGTCTTTGCGGGCATAGATCCCGCCGAGCTGCCCGGCCTGCTGCGCGCCCTCGGCGCGTACACGCGCTCCTTCTCCAAGGGTGAGGCGGTCTTCCGCAGCGGCGATAAGCTCAAGGCCGTGCCCGTGGTGCTCAAGGGCCGCATCGAGGCGCGTATGCTGGGCAAGGACGGCTCGCGTCAGATTATCTCGCGCTTCGAGGTGGGGGATTCCTTTGCCGAGGCGGTCCCCATGGCGGTGGGGACGGCACCCGTTGAGGCGATCGCCCTGCAGGACTCCGTCATCCTCTTCCTTCCCGCCGAGGGGATCAAGGGCAACGGTGACGGTGCACTGCTGCGGCTGTACGCCAACGTGATGGGCGAGATGTCCAAGAAGGTCAAGACGCTCACGGCCAAGCTCGCGCTGCTCTCCGAGCCGCGCCTTCGCAAGCGCATCGCGCTGTACCTGCGGCGCCTGCCGGAGGACAAGGACGGTTACGTGATTATTCCCTATAGCCGCAAGGCCTTGGCGGAGTACCTGGCGGTGAACGATAAGGCGCTGCTGCGCGAGCTCCGTCGCATGATCGAGGAGGGCGTGCTCGAGGGCGAGGGCCGGCGCCTCAAGCTGACGAGCCGCGGAGACCTCTAGAAAGCAGCCCGAAAAATCTCAAAAAAGTTAGCCAAAGGTAACCTTGGCAACCTTTTTTAAGTTTCTCTTATGAAACAATGCACGCCAAGAGATGAACAGAAGCATGCAGCGTTCAACTCCAAGCTTTACCGCAGTTCCCGATGAAGGGGGAGCACTATGAAGAAGGATTATTCGCGTCGAGATTTTCTGAAAGTGACGGGTGCTGCTGCGCTGGTCGCAGCGGCGGCAGGTTGTGGCCTGGCGACGGAGCCCACGAGCGCGTTTGCCGATGCGAGCACAGATGGCACGTACACGGTCACTGCGAACGTGTACGTTGATAAGGCAGACACGCCTATCGGAGAGAACGCCTATGTCACTAACAGCGGCAACCCTCCGCTCAATAAGCCTACGAGTCCCGTGTATAACAACGCGACGCTTGTAATAAAAGACGGGAAAAAGCTGCTGACGGTCCCCATCGTGAACAATACGTTTGGCATTTTATCTATCGCTGATGCCTCGACGGATGGTGCGGTCTCGGTGGTCGGTACAACTGAAACGGCATGGAAGGCCCCGTTCCCATGGACCACACCTTATGCGAACCGGATCGCAACTATCACCTTTGATGTGACGAACTTTGCAGCGGGTACCTCGGTCGCAACGTTTTCCCCGTCGAAGGAGTTCGCGACGTTCCCGCTGTACAGGGGCGATAAATCTTGGAACCTGCATCTTGTCGCAGATTTGAGCGCGGCACAGTAAGAGCTTTTGCATGAATCTTGGGGCGCAAAGCTAAAGGCCTCGGCTCAGCTTCGTTAGAGCCGGGGTCTTTTGGGGTAAGGGAGAAGAAATGGATAACAGGGCTACGCGATTGCTCCGCTATGGTTTGAGGCAGGCGGTGATACTCGTTGCCGCCCTCTCGATGGTGGGCTCCCAGCTGCCGATGACGGCGTTTGCCGAGGTGGCCCAGGAGGCCCAGGTCGCCTCTGAGCGGGCAAATTCCGACCAAGGCGTCACGGTCACGGATTCTGAGGCTGGGGCTACCACCGATAATACCGATACTGATTTGTCGGAAAATCATCCGGATGCCGATGCGACGCAGCAAGTTCAGACGGACAAGCAAGAGGCCGATGAGAAAGCTGCTTCGGCAGAAGATGTTCCCTCGGCGGCGGAGGGGGAGCAAAAGAAGCAGGGTGCTTCGAGCGATGCGGAGAAAATGCACGATTCTCAGTCTGCTGAGGAGGAGTCTGCAGCCGCCTCCCTCCTTGCCGCGTCTGATGAGGCTGACCCCGAGTCCTCGCGCATCTACTCGTCCGTGGACAAGCTCGCGCCGGGAACGTATAGCGTTCTGGCGAACATCTCCATGCGTGACCCCATTCCCGGCATGAATCTACGGGCCTATGCCACAAATCCTCTTAATCCGGAAAGCATTAACGGTGCCGGCGGTATCCCCAATGTTCCCGTAAAGACCCGTAATGCCACGCTTGTCGTTGCTGCGGACGGCACGGTAACCGTTGTCGTCACCCTGCCCAACCCGGTTTTCACCTTTCAGAAGCTTGGTACGAGCGATGGGGCGAAGATTACGAATGTAACCACGAAGCCAATCGAGAAGAAGGACAACGACGACGACTACAACAAGAAGGTTGCCGATGCAGGCATTACAACGCGCATCGAACACATCACCTTCCAATTGGACAATCTGAGCGGCACCTACCATTTGACCGGAAATACCGAGTACGCAACTACGCTCAATAAATTCCTCAACAAGGATCTCGATTTGGACCTTGACCTCGCGAACGCCAAGAAGGAAGTCTCGGGTGATTTTGCGAAGACGTTCAGCGATCAAGCGACTGGCGTGAAGCTCGATGTAAAGGCCGATTCGAGCTCGTCGGCGATAAATGAGCTGTCCGAGGCGACCCTTTCCGTCGCGTCGGTTACCAGCGGTCACGCATATGAAGCACTGAAGGTCTCTCTCGGTCAGAAGTATAAGACGGTTCCCGATTATGCGCTCTATACCATCGATTTGATGGCACAGGGGGCCGCCATCGTACCAGATGACGCTATGGCCTTGACGTTGAAGCTGTCCAAGCAGCCTGCCGGATCCAAGGTGTTCCGTTTCGCCGGAAACAAATTGGAGGAAGTTGGCTCCGTTGCCGCTGATGGCACCCTGAGCGCCCCGGTTTCCGGTCTGGGTTCCTTTGTGATTGCGACTCCCAAGGACGAGGCAAATACGGGTGAGTGGGCCTGGACTTGGGATAGCCTGGACGCGGTCTCAGGTATCGGCATCTCGTACGAGACCGATGGAACGCTTGATGGTCCTTTTACGCAGCTGGGTACGCCCGAGCAGAGCGTTGAGATTATGAAGTGGTACGCAGGATATTTCAAGTTGAACACAAAGATATTGAACGACAGGGGATATACCGATCAGGTGCAATCTCTGGTGTCGAGTGAGTCTTCGTTTTCCTCGCCACAGGTGAAGGGTCTGTATAGTGCAGGGATAACGGTGCCCGAGTATGTTCCCGATGTTAATCCCTTCGATCCCGTGAGCGGATTCACCTTCTCTGATGAGCACATTGTGTTTGCTATGACGGTGCCTGCCTCCCGGGGAAGCGAGTTCTACCTGATAACGGGCACCAAAGGCTCGGGTGCCACCAAAGCAATCAAGCTCAAGGCATCGGTGACGGACGGCAAGGCGTACGTTCGCCTGACAAAGGAGAATACCGGCACTGACAACGTAACGAACTACCTGTTCAACTCCGCGTTGGATCTTGACGGAGGGACGATGCAGCCTGCCAGTGACGATACCCCCTGGGGCTACATTGCCGTGGTCAACGACGCTCCCAAGCAGGTTGTCCAGCCGACGGCGGTAAAGGATCTCGTCTACACCGGAAAGACCCAGACCGGCGTGACCGCGGGCGAGGGCTATACCGTTGGTGGCGTGGCTTCGTCAACCAACGCGGGAAGCTACAAAGCTATCGTTACCCTCAAGGACGGCTACGTCTGGAAGGATGGCACGAACACCCCCGTGATTATCGACTGGTCCATTGCTAAGGCCCCGCTTACGGCAGCCTTCAAGAACACGACGCTCGATGTGGGTGATGAGCTCGGTACCGGCCTTATGGATATTACGGGGTTTGTGAACGGCGAATCAATTATCTCGGTGAAACTGGCAGATACAACGTTCACCTTGCCGACGATGTCGGGTGGCGATACGTCGCAGGTTGGTACGTATACCGTGACCCCGACGGGCGGTACTGCTAAGAACTATGAGTTTGTGGGCGTACCGGGAGTGTTGACGGTCAAGAAGCCCGCAGCTTCCAAGGAACTCGCCCCCGGTACTTACCGGATTACCGCCAACCTCTCCATGCCGGGCAAGTACAACCCGTTGTTGCCAGGCACCACGGTGTATCCGACGAATCCGAATAACCCATTTGGACCCGTGATCGATTACAACGATCAAGCCGAGGTGTCGAACGATATTCCAATGACCCCTGTTTCCATGAATGCGACGCTCGTGGTGGCGAAAGATGGGACGCGCACGCTTGTCCTACCTGTTAAGAATCCCGTGTTCACGCTGCAGGAACTTGGTACGTCAAGCGAGCTCAAGGATATTTCGGTCACGCGCGTGCCGCCCAAGGATCCAGCAAACTGGAAATACGGGAAGTACGAAACACGGATCAGTCAGCTGACGATTAAGCTGACTGACGACTTGACAAGTGGGACGAAGGCATACTTCTTCAAGGGCTCAAAGATGTACGCAGTGCCCCTAGACCAGGATATTCAGCCGGCGGGTGATGTCGCCCTGCAGCTTGATGTTGCCTATAGCTCCGCCAAGAAGGTTTCTGACAGCACGACGGTTCCCGGCGGTAACGGCGGTTCCACGAACCCCGGAGGCAACGGGGGAGGGTCGGATCATAACAACTCCGGCAACGCCGGTGGTAACCAGAACAACAATCAAGGCAACCAGGGCAACTCGAACAACGGGGGCTCCACGGGCGGTGGCGGCACGGCGACCGGGCACCTTAAGGAGGGCACCTACACCGTGACGGCGAACATTTACGTGAGCCGTGCGAGCTCGGGTCTGCCGCTCTCGCCGCACATCACGAGCGGCGTGTTCCCGCCCAAGGACCCGGTCACCAACAACGCCACGCTCAAGGTGGATGCCAACGGCCGCGCTGTGCTCTACCTGCCCATCAAGATCCAGTCGCGCATCATGACGGTGCAGAGCGTGAACGGGCTGAACGTCATCTCGAGCACAGGTGGCAACGCGCTCACCAGCGTGACCATCGACCTCGGCGTGCTTGAGAACCCCGGCTCCACCATCAAGAAGGGCTGCTCGGTGACCATCGCCATGGGCTCACTCGCCTCGACCATCTCGGGCATCACCGGCCAGCACACCTGGGACGCCACCTTCGAGCTGAACCTCTCGGGGCTGCCGAGCTCCGGTGGTGGCTCGGTCCCGGCCGGCCTGCTCTCCAAGCTGCAGAACGCCGATTCCAACGTGACGGGCGTCACGACCAAGGAGGCCGAGCAGGCCGCCCTCGAGGCGCTCGAAGCCGAGGCGGCGGCTGCCGGCGAGGACGGCAAGAACAGTCCCGTGCAGAAACTTGCGGGCAAGAGCAGTGGCGAGAAGGCGCTCGAGACCAACCCGGTTGCCTTTGCGACCGGCGTGGTGTTTGCCGGTGCGCTGGTTGGCGGCGGCTGCGTGTGCGGCGTGAACGCCTATCGCCGCCGCAAGCGCGAGGCAGAGCAGAGCAGTCGCACGGCCGAGAAGACCGAGGCTTAGTCACCGCACGGCATGCAGGCAGGGCGGACGGGATGCTGGTCCCGTTCGCCCCTTTCAAACGTATTGGGGAGACGCATCCATGAACATCACTACCGATCTTTCGCGCCGTAGCTTTCTGGCGCTTGGCGGTTCTGCCCTCACGGTTCTGGCTGGCCTGGGCCTCGCCGGCTGCTCGGGCGGCTCGTCTACCGGCTCCGGTTCCGCTGCTGCCGGCTCGTCGCCCGCAGGCGTGACCTTCAAGTCTAAGACCGAGGATCGCGAGCTCAAGGGCTCGGCCGACGCCACCAAGGTGCGCGTGGGCCTCATCATGGGCCCGCCCTCCATGGGACTCTCGCAGTTCCTGCTGGCGGCTAAGAACAACAGGACCTTCAACGACTTCTCCTTCGAGCTGAACGGCGTGGACTACGTGGGACTCTCGGCCAAGTTCAACCAAGGGGACTACGACATCTGCACCCTGCCCAGCAACATCGGGCCCATCCTCTTCAACAACGACGAGCTCAAGAACGACTATCAAGTCATTTCCATTGACAACCTGGGCGTGCTCTACGTGATGACCACCGATTCCTCCATCAAGACGCTCGACGACCTCAAGGGCAAGCAGGTGCTCGCCTACGGTCAGGGCGGCACGCCGGAGTACACCATCGAGGCGCTGCTCAAGGAGACAGGGCATGCTGGCGACTTCAACATCGTGTTCAAGAGCACGCCATTCGAGATCCTGAACCTCATTCAAGATCAACCGAACGCCATCGCCATTCTGCCGCAGCCCTTCGTGGCGCTCGCCGAGACCATGGTGGACAAGCTCTACGTGCCCATCTCCATCACGGACGAGTGGAACAAGGCGTTCAAGAAGGAGGGATCGATGGCTGTTACCACCACGACCATCGTGAACAAGAAGTTCGCCGAGGAGCACGAGCAGGCCGTGGTGGAGTACCTGCAGATGGCGGGCAAGAGCGTGGAGTGGTCGCTCAAGAATATGAAGGCCGCCTCGCAGCTGCAGGAGGAGTTGGGGACCTTCCTCAACAACCAGGTTTCGCTTGCGGCTATGCCGCACATCGAGATGGTGAGCCTCACGGGCGAGCGTATGCGCACGGCGCTCTCCGGGTTCGTGAAGTGCCTCTACGACGCCAACCCCGATAGCGTGGGCGGCAAGATTCCCGGTGACGGCTTCTACTACCTGCCGCCCCAGGGGTATCTGGACGATTCGAACACGAGCGTCTCGGGCGAGGACGTGCCCACCGACGGCAGCGCGAGCGGGGACCTGCAGTGAGTGCCCAGGGGAGGGGTGCCGGCAAGACAGGTGCCGTGGACGCGGGCATACCGGCGTCTGCGGCGGACGAGGCCGCGCGCGGCGAGGCTTGGGCCGAGGCGGCGGGCGCTCCCGGGCGCGTGCTCACCCCGGCGCAGATCCACGACATGATGGGCGTGGACGAGGCACGCGCCGCACAGATGATCCAGATGGTGCGTCAGAACGGCTTGCCCGACGACCAGATGGCGTTCATGGTGCGCACCGCCGCGGGCAAGGGCGCCACGCCGGACAGAATCCTCGCGGTGATGCGGACCTTCGGGGCCGCGGACGAACGGGCTATCGGCGTGATGCGCACCTCCGGCGTGCTGGGTGACGAGGAGGCCGACGCCTTCCTCACGGGCGTGCGTGCGCTCGCCGTGGCGGCCACGGGCGCCGCGGATGACGAGGGCGCCGCTGCCGTCGCGCGGCGCGAGAAGTGCCTCGGCCTCCTCAAGCGGGCGGGCATCATCCTGTTCTGGTTCGCGGTGTGGGAGGTCGCCGACCGCCTCATCGGCAACCGCCTGGTGCTCGCCGGGCCCATCCGCACGCTCGAGGCGCTGGCCGCCCAAGTGGTGAAGCCCAACTTCTGGGTGATCAGCCTAGCGTCCACGGCGCGCATCGCCGTCGGCTTTCTCATGAGCTTCACGGCGGGCGTGCTGCTGGCGCTCGTGGCGTACCGCGTGCGCATCGTGCGCGACTTCGTGGACCCCATTATCTCGCTGCTGCGGACGCTGCCCATCGTGAGCTTTATCATCATGCTGCTCATCTGGGTGGGGCCGCAGAACCTCACCATGTTCCTGGCGTTCTTCATCGTGCTGCCGCTCATCTACACCAACGTGCTCTCGGGCTTTGAGAGCGTGGATCCCCAGATGCTCGAGATGGCGCGGGTGTTCCGCCTCTCGCCGTGGCGCACGTTCATGTACGTGTACCGGCCCGCGGTGATGCCGTTTCTGGCTTCGAGCTGCAAGATCAGCCTGGGCATGAGCTGGAAGAGCGGCATCATGGCCGAGGTGCTCGCCATGCCCGATCCGTCGATCGGCAAGCAGATGAACACGGCGCGCACCTTCTTGAACACGCCTGACCTCTTCGCCTGGACCGTGGTGGTGATGATTCTCTCGCTCGCGTTCGAGAAGCTGTTCATGCAGCTGGTGAAGTTCGCGGCGCAGCCGTGGGGCGGACCGTTGGGGCGCGGCGCCGCGAAGGGCGGTGAGTGACGTGGAGTCGGTGGAAGACGTTCGCATCGAGGGGCTCCGTAAGAGCTTCGGCGACCTGGACGTACTGCACGGCGTGACCTTCACCCTAAGCGCGGGCGGCGTCTACTGCCTCATGGCGCCCTCGGGCAGCGGTAAGACGACGCTCTTCAAGGTGCTGCTGGGGCTCGACGCGGCGGATGCCGGCGTCGTGACGGGTATCGCGCCCGGGCAGATCGCGGCGATGTTTCAGGAGGAGCGCCTCTGCGAGGCGTTAACGCCCGTGGAGAACGTGCTGCTCGTGTGCCCGCGCAGGACGCGCCGGGCGCGGGTGCGCTCGCTGCTCTCGCGGATCCTGCCCGAGGACTCGCTCGACCGGCCCGTCTCGCAGCTCTCGGGCGGCATGCGGCGACGCGTGTCGCTCGCCCGCGCGGTGGCGTATCCTTCGCGGATGCTGCTGCTCGACGAGCCTTTCACCGGCCTCGACGCCGTGACCAAGGAACGCGTCATCGATTTTTTGCTGTCGGAGCGGCGCGGGCGCACGATGCTCGTCTCGACCCATGCCGAGGGCGATGTGGCGCTGCTGGGCGGGGAGAAGATCGAGCTCGACCGCGTGCAGGGCTAGAGGATTGACCACGGTGCCGCGCCGGGAGCGTTCCCGCCCGCGCCGAACCGATACCGAGATGAGGAGACAACTATGTTCGATAGCACCAAGACCATGCGTGAAATCGCGACCGAGGACCCCCTGTTCGCCGAATTCCTGGTGAGCAAGGGCTTCCCCTTCACCGTGGACAACCCCATCACTGAGCTCGTCACCTTCGACGACGTGGTGAACGTACGGCAGCTCGACCGTGACGCCTTTCTGGCCGAGTACGAGGAGTATCGCGCGGCGCGCGCGTAGAGCTTCGTGCACAGGAGGGGCGCCGAGAGGGGACAGAGGGGTCTTCATATGGCTATGACGCAGCACTACACGCTGGGAATCGATATGGGCGCGAGCTCGGTCAAGGTGGTCGCGCTCGGGACGGGCGCAGCCGCGGCGGAGGGCGCGGGTGCGGGGAGCGCGCCGGCCGTGCTTTGGAGCACGCGGCGGCCGCACTACGGCGATCCCGTCGCCTGCCTGCGCGACCTGCTCGCGGGCATGCCCGCGGCGCTGGCGCCCGAGGGCTGCGGCGGCATCGCGGCGACGGGCTCGGGGGCGGGTGCGCTCGCCGAGGCGGGTGCCGCGCTGCCCGTGCTCGAGGACGTGCCGGCCATTGCCTCCGGTGCAAAGATCATGGCTCCGGAGGCCCGCTCGGTCATCGAGATCGGCGGTCAGAACGCCTACTTCGTCTGCCGGCTCGCGGCGGCGGTGCCCGAGTTCGCCATGAACGAGAGCTGCGCTTCGGGTACCGGCTCGTTCTTCGAGGACCAGATGACCCGCCTGGGGCTTAGGATCGAGGACTTCTCCGCACTCGTGGGGCGCGCCGAGGGACATGAGGTTCCACGCATCTCGGGACGCTGCGCCGTCTTCGCCAAGACGGACATCATCCACCGCCAGCAGGAGGGCGTCCCCGTGGAGGACATTCTGCTCGGCCTCTGCTACGCCATGGTGAAGAGCTGCAAGGCGCTCATCGTGCGCGGCCTGCCCGTGGAGGCGCCCGTGGCACTCTCGGGCGGGGTGCTGCTGAACGCCGGCGTGGTGCGAGCCGTGCGCGAGGTCTTCAAGCTGGGTGAAGATGGGCTCATCGCACGCGAGGAGAGCCTCTTCTTCCAGGCGGCGGGCGCGGCGCTCCATGCCTCTAAGCTCGCGGCGGCGGGCGGCGGGGCGGCGACCCTCAATGCCCTGCGCGGTGTGCTCGACCACCCGCGCTCCCAGGC
>CABURV010000043.1 GCA_902494035.1 uncultured Collinsella sp. | reverse complement strand
GGCCTGGATGCCAAGAAGCAGAAGGCGCTCGACCTGGGCGTTCTCGATTGCCAGGTGCTCGACCTGCGCGACGAGTTCTCCGATGAGTTCCTGACCAAGGCCATCGCCGCAAACTCCATGTACGAGAACAAGTACCCGCTGCTCTCCGCTCTTTCCCGCCCGCTGCTCGCCAAGAAGCTTGTCGAGGTCGCTCACGAGTTTGGCGCGACCTACGTCGCCCACGGCTGCACCGGCAAGGGTAACGACCAGGTCCGCTTCGAGGCTGCCGTCAAGGCCCTCGACCCCGAGCTCAAAGTTATCGCCCCGGTTCGCGAGTGGGACCTGAAGTGCCGTCCCGACGAGGTCGCCTATGCCCACGCCCACAACGTGCCGGTTCCCGAGGGTGCCAACGATAACCCCTATTCCATCGACGACAACCTGTGGGGTCGCGCCATCGAGTGCGGTCACCTGGAGGACCCTTGGAATGAGCCGCTCGATGACGCTTGGGTTATGACCAAGAACCCCGAGGACACGCCCGACACCCCGACCTATACCGAGATCGAGTTTGAGGCCGGCAAGCCCGTCGCCGTCGACGGCAAGAAGATGAAGCTCTCCGAGATCGTCATCGCCCTCAACAAGATCTCCGGCGACAATGGCTTTGGCCGTCTCGATCTGGTCGAGGATCGCCTGGTGGGTCTTAAGAGCCGCGAGTGCTACGAGGTTCCCGGCGCCCTGACGCTCATCACCGCCCACAAGGCGCTCGAGGACATCTGCGTCGAGGGCGACCTGCTCAAGACCAAGATCAAGCTCGAGCAGGATTGGGCCACCGCCGTGTACAACGGCCAGTGGTACAGCCCGCTCAAAAACGCGCTCGATGCCTTTATGGCCGATACCCAGAAGTTCGTGACCGGCACTGTCCGTCTGAAGTTCTTTAAGGGCAACTGCCATGTCGTCGGCCGCAAGAGCCCCTTCAGCCTCTACGACTACGGTCTGGCTACCTACGACCGCGACACCACGTTTGACGAGAAGGCCAGCGCCGGCTTTATCGAGATCGATACGCTGTCGCTCAAGACGTGGGCAAAGGTCCAGGGCCCCAGCTCTGCTGCCGCCCAGGCCTAGCGCCTCCTTCCCTTGGTATCCGCGCGGCCCATCCGCGTGATACATAACGGGCGCACGGGGTCCCTACCTTTCGTTATGCTTGCTGACACTTCTTAACATCGGTGGCCCCTACGTTCCGCCCGCATATATGATGCCGCGTCTGCGGCTGAGTCCGAGCCCCGCCGGGGTTGTCCGGCGGGGCTCCTTCTATCAATTTGGCGGCTCTGCGCCTATATATGAGGAGTATCCATTATGTTCAATGCTATCGCGCATGCTTTACTTGCCCTCGCGCCCGAGTTCGATGCTGCAAGGGTCGAGGACGTCCCTATGAGCCTGAAGGCCTGGATCGATGGTTCGCAGGGCAACATCCGGAGGGAGACGTTGGGCGCCAAGTGCATGGCGCGTCACTTCTTTGCAAATTAGCTACATGGCTCCGCACACGGTGGTGAATGTGTAAAACTAGCGGTTGAAAAATCGCTTTAGCGATATGGCGCATTGCTTTGGGCGCTTGTTTTGGTATTTGGAGAAAGGGGACGGTTCCATGGCTCTTTGGGGCGGTCGTTTTGAGGCAGGCGTGGCCGAGGTCACGCAGGAGTTTGGCGCGTCGCTGCCGGTCGACAAACATCTCTATAAGCAGGATATCGCCGGCTCTAAGGCGCATGCCAAAATGCTGGCGGCTCAGGGCATCATCAGTGCCGAGGACGAGCAGGCGATTGCCAAGGGCCTTACCGGAATCGAACAGGATATCGATGCCGGCAACTTCACCTTCGACATCAACGACGAAGACATTCATATGTCCATCGAGAGCGAGCTGACGCGTCGCATCGGCGAGGCCGGTAAGCGCTTGCATACCGGACGTTCGCGCAACGACCAGGTGGCGACCGACACACGCCTGGGCGTCAAGGCGCTGGCCAAGGAGCTCATGGAGGCCAATCTTGAGCTGCGCCATGTGCTGGTGGATGCGGCCAAGAAGTACGACAAGGTGATTCTGCCGGGCTACACGCACATGCAGCACGCTCAGCCCGTGCTGCTGTCGCATCATCTGCTGGCATATTCCTGGATGTTCGCGCGCGACTTTACACGCCTGAAGGCCGCCTTTGATGCCGCCGACAACTGCCCGCTGGGTGCTGCCGCGCTTGCCGGCACGAGCTATCCGCTCGATCGTCAGATGACGGCTGCCGAACTTGGCTTTGCGGGCGTGATTCCCAACTCGCTCGATGCAGTTTCCGACCGTGATTTCCTCCTCGACCTGCATTACGCCGGCTCCGTCATGGCGATGCACCTGTCGCGTCTTTCCGAGGAGATCGTGCTGTGGTCGAGCTCCGAATTTGGCTTTATCACGCTTTCCGACTCGTACTCCACCGGCTCGTCCATCATGCCGCAGAAGAAGAATCCCGACTTTGCCGAGCTTATCCGCGGCAAGAGCGGCCGTGTGTATGGCAACCTGGTGCAGCTGCTCGTGACCATGAAGGGCCTGCCGCTTGCTTATAACAAGGACTTGCAGGAGGACAAGGAGGGTGCGCTCGATACCGCCCATACGCTCATGCAGTGCCTGTCGGTTATGGCCGGTATGATTTCGACTTGGTCCGTCAACGAGGATGCCATGGCGCGCGAGTGCGGCGTGGGACACCTTGCCGCCACCGATGTTGCCGATTACCTGGCCAAGCGTGGCCTGCCGTTCCGCGAGGCACACGCCGTGGTGGGCCATTTGGTCCTGATGTGCGAGAAGCGCGGCTGCAATCTTGAGGACCTGCCGTTTGAGGTGTTCCAGGAGGCAAGCCCGCTCTTTGAGCGCGACATTACCGAGGCGCTCGACATCCCCTCAATCGTTGCTGCGCGAACGACCGAGGGCGGTACCGCCCCTGCCGCCGTTGCCGTGCAGCTGCAGCGTGCCGAGGCGCAACTCGTTGCCGACGAAGGCGTTTTTGGATCGTTGACCAAGGTCGTCGAGATGGGTCACGGGGCAAAGTAGAGGTTTGGCTGAAGCCGTTTTTGCCATTTATTGAGGAATCGTTTTTTTTGCTTTACGGGCGTCTGCTGATGTGGGCGTCCGTATTTTGTTGCTATGGGGGAGGGGCTTGTCGAGAAGTTCTGTAGGACCTTTGGGCAGGTTGTGAAGGGGGTACGTTCGCGGGCGGCAACCGACCGTCTGCTCTGCTCGATGCGGTTGATGGGCAGTCGGATGGTACTCTAATCGGGCTTCGAAACAGAAGTGACACATATGGAGCGCTTTAATAAATTGCAGCGTTTCAATAAACAGCTTTTTGTTTAACTGCAGCTAAAACTCTGTTACGATGCAGTCCAGGCGGGTGCCGGAATGGGACTTGGGCACGCGCGAACCTACTTGAAAGGCTACCTTATGGCTATCGAGAAGACCTTCATCATGATTAAGCCCGACGCCGTGCGCGACCGCAAGATCGGCGAGATCGTTGCTCGCATTGAGCGCAGCGGCCTTGTCATCGAGCGCATGGAGATGACCACGCTCGAGCGCGCTACCGTCGAGGAGCACTACGCTCATCTGGCCGACAAGCCCTTCTTTGACGGTCTTTGCGACTTTATGACGAGTGGCCCGGTCGTTAAGATGGTCGTTTCCGGTCTCTCCGCTGTCTCCAAGATGCGCACCCTTATGGGCGCTACCAACCCGCTTGATGCTGCCCCCGGCACCATTCGCGGAGACTTCGCTGTCGATGTCAACGCCAACGTGATCCACGGCTCCGACTGCCTGGAGAACGCCGAGATCGAGATCAAGCGCTTCTTTGGCTAAACCAGCTTTGACTCCTTAAAGCTGTTAGCGTGTGGCTTTGGCGCCGCGGAATTCCATCCGCGGCGCCCTTTTTATTCCAAAATCTATGAAGGGGCCCGCTCGGACATGTGTTCCGAGCGGGCCCTGCTGTTAGCTTGTGGTACTGAGTAGTTTAAGCCTCGTCGACGACCTTGAGTCCACGGGTCTGGTCGATCTCGTTGAGGAGATTGACGCGACGCTCGTGACGGCCGCCCTCAAACTCGGCGTCGAGCCACTCGTCGACGATCATCTTGGCGAGCTCGGAGCCCACGACGCGGGCGCCAAAGGCGAGCACGTTGGTATTGTTGTGCATGCGGGAGAGCTTGGCGCTGAAGGGCTCGGAGCACACGACGGCGCGTACGCCCTCGACCTTGTTGGCAGCCAGGCTAATCCCGACGCCGGTGCCGCAGATCAGTATGCCCAGGTCGACGTCGCCGTTGGCAACGGCCTTACCCACCTTGTAGCCGGCGATGGGGTAATCAAAGCTCTCGGAGGTGTCGGTGCCAAAGTTCACGACCTCGTAGCCGCGCTCCTTCAGGTGCTCGGAGATGATGTTCTTGAGCTCGACGGCGGCGTGGTCGTTACCGATACCGATCTTCATGGATGGTTCCTCTCTGGTCTGTGCGGCGCAAATGCTAAAGGTGTTTACCGCGTTCGACTGCATGATAGCGCGACTTTTGCGTAAACGCTCGAGCGTTTTTTGGTCAAACGCTTTAGCAGGCAACAAGACTGGCTTCTCGTGAATGAATGTCGTCAGTTTGCGCTTGAGCGCCGTCCGCCGGAACCATGGTTGCGGTTTTTGATGCATTGTTATCAAATAAAGGAGCTAACATTTTTTGAGAGCCTAGCCCGTTATGCAAGCAGGAGATACCTATGCCTACCGATTCCATCCGTGATGCCGCGTTTTGCGATGTTTTGAACCGCGAACTTGTCTGTGCACTCGGCTGCACCGAGCCCATTGCCGTTGCCTATGCAGCGGCGCTGGCGAGTCAGACGCTCGGTTGCGAACCCGATCATATGGATGTTGCATGCTCGGGCAACATCATCAAGAACGTTAAGAGCGTGACCGTGCCCAACTCGGGCGGTATGCACGGTATTGAAGCGGCGGCCGTGCTGGGTGCCGTGGGCGGCGACGCCAAGAGTGCGCTCGAGGTGCTCGAGAGCGTCGATGACGCGGATCGCGCCCGCGTGGCCGAGCTGCTTGCTGATACGGACTACTGCGATGTGTCGCTTGTCGAGGGTGTGCCCAACCTCTACATCAAGGTGACTGCTACAGCCGGGGGCCATACCGCGGTCGTCGAGATTACCGACCATCACACCAATGTCACGTGCCATACGCTCGACGGTATTCCGGTATGCGGCAAGTCGGCGGGGGAGTGTGCCGCCTGCGCCGAGCGCGTCGTGGCCGAGCGTGCGGCAGATAGCGCTGACACGCCCATGTCGATTGAGTCCATCATCGACTTTATCGAGGACGGTGACATTGAGGACGCCCGCGCTGCCGTTGAGCGTCAGATTGAGCTGAACGGTGCGATCAGTGCCGAGGGCCTGGCGCACGCTTGGGGCGCCGAGGTTGGCCGTACGCTGTTGGGCGCTCGTGCCGATGACGTCGCCTGCCGTGCCCGTGCCCGTGCAGCCGCCGGGTCCGACGCCCGCATGAACGGCTGCGCGCTGCCGGTCGCCATCGTGTGCGGCTCGGGCAATCAGGGCATTACCTGCGCGCTGCCTGTTATGGAGTATGCCGAGTATTTGCGCTGCGACCATGATCGCCTGGTGCGCGCCGTGATGCTGTCTGATCTGATCGCCGTGCATATCAAGAGCTATATTGGTGCGCTCTCGGCGTTTTGCGGTGCTATTTGCGCCGCATGCGGTGCCGGCGCCGCGATTACCTGGCTGTGCGGTGGCACGCACGAGCAGATTGGTGCGACGGTCTCGAACACGCTCGGTAACGTTGGCGGCATCGTGTGCGATGGCGCCAAGGCAAGCTGTGCCGCCAAGATTTCCGCTGCCGTCGATGCTGCGATTCTGGGTCACGATATGGCCATGCAGGGCCGCGGCTTCCGCGCCGGTGAGGGCCTGATCCAGGATACCGTCGAGCAGACAATCGCCAGCATGGGCTATGTGGGCCGTGTGGGTATGAAGGATACCGACGTCGAGATCCTCAACATCATGATCGGCAAAACCCAGGTCTGTTAAGACAGTTCGTCGGCTACTTGGTGTTCGTAGAAGGCTTCTACTACGGCGTTAAAGTCGCGGGCGAAGTCTTCCATGGTTCCGCGCCAGGTGGCTCGGCTGGGCTTGCCTTGGCCCACAAAGGCGGTTTGGATGCCGCAATCGGGGGACGGGAAGTCGCGCTTGGGATCGTTGCCCACCATAAGGACCTCGTGCGGCTCGAGCCCCATCACCTGAAGCTGCTCTAGATAGTAGGTGGCATCGGGCTTGCAGCGGGTGGTGTTTCCCATGTGCGTGACGAGCTCAAAGGGAACATCGGCCAGGTCGCCCCAGCCCATGCGGCACTCGATGGCCCCCTGGGGAAAGCTGGGGTTGGTAAAGAGCGCGCAACGCAGTCCAGCGTCCTGTACGGCCTGGAGCGCGGCGTGCGCGCCCGGCATGGCGTGGGCGTTAATGACATCGTCGTTCTTGTACGGAAGAACTTCGCGATCATAGTAGGTAAACGCCTCGTAGATGATGGGATCGGAGAGGCGGATACCGCATCGGCGCTCGACCTCTTCTTGGTAAAACTCAAGATTGGTGCGGTTGTCCGTGCCGCTGCGGCGATTGGCGTTGAGGTCGACCAGGATGGTGCCGAGGCGTGCCATCGTGCCACCACGGCTGCGGCGGCCGATATCCGCGAGCATCGAAGAGACATCCTTAAAATAGCGAAGGATGAACGCGTTGAGGTTGATGCTGAGAAGCGTCTCGTCCATATCGAAAACGACTGCTTTGAGCACGCGGGCACCTTTCTCGAAAAATCGATCTAGAATCGTTGGCTCCGGATACTTTACCCCAAAGCCGAATGCCTGGCTGGTTATCGTCAAGTTGCGGAGACGTGTGTTCATAAGATTACGAAAAAGTCTCCATACGAGTAAAAAATCGCAGTTCACGCTTGAAATCGAACTCATTTCCCCGTAACCTATACGAACGTGATTGCATAAGCGTCACATTAGTATCTGTCGGCTCCCGAGTGTTCCTAAACGTTGTGTGCTTGTCGCACCCTTCTGTAGGTCCTAGCAATCGGGGCCCCGTAGTTCGAAAGGGGTCCACCTTTGAGTGAGATTCAGAACTCGTCCATTTTCTCTCTTGACGATGTCAATGAGGAGGAGATGAACAACCTCATCGACGGTACGATTACCGACTTTGATGAGGGCGATCTCGTTAACGGCACTGTCGTTAAGATCGAGCATGACGAGGTGCTCGTTGACATCGGATTCAAGTCCGAGGGCGTTATCCCGGTCCGCGAGCTGTCCATCCGCAAGGACGCTAACCCTGCAGACATCGTTGCACTCGGTGATCCCATCGAGGCTCTGGTTCTCCAGAAGGAGGACAAGGACGGTCGTCTGGTCCTGTCCAAGAAGCGTGCCGAGTACGAGCGTGCTTGGAACCGCATCGAGGAGAAGTTCAACTCCGGCGAGAACGTCGAGGGCGAGGTTATCGAGGTTGTCAAGGGCGGCCTGATCCTCGACATCGGCCTGCGTGGCTTCCTGCCCGCTTCCCTCGTCGACCTCCGTCGCGTCAAGGACCTCACCTCTTACATGGGCACCCGCATCGAGGCTCGCGTCATCGAGATGGACCGCAACCGCAACAACGTCGTCCTCTCCCGTCGCGTCGTGCTCGAGGAGTCCCGTAAGGCCGAGCGCTCCGAGATCCTGTCCAAGCTCAAGTCTGGCATGCGTCTCCAGGGCACCGTTTCCTCCATCGTCGACTTCGGCGCCTTCGTCGACCTCGGCGGTATCGACGGCCTCATCCACATCTCCGAGCTCTCCTGGAACCACGTCAACCATCCTTCCGAGGTTGTCAAGGTCGGCCAGGAGGTCGAGGTCGAGGTTCTCGACGTCGATCTCAACCGCGAGCGCATCTCCCTGGGTCTCAAGCAGACCACCGAGGATCCGTGGCGCGCACTGGTCAAGAAGTACCCCGTCGGCGCTATTGTCGAGGGCACTGTGACCAAGCTTGTCCCGTTCGGCGCTTTCGTCGACCTGGGCGAGGGCATCGAGGGCCTGGTGCACATCTCCGAGATGGCCAACAAGCACGTCGATCAGCCTTCTCAGGTCACCCACGTGGGCGACAAGGTTCAGGTCAAGGTCATGGAGATCGACCTCGACCGTCGTCGTATCTCCCTGTCCATGAAGTCCGCTGCTGAGACTCTGGGCGTCGAGATCGAGGTTACCCCGCTTCCTTCCGAGAAGAAGGACGAGGAGACCGACGCCGAGTAAATCGGTTTGACGATCACTTGTTTTAAGGGATCCGTCCGTAATGGACGGGTCCCTTTTTGCATTTGGTGTCGAGATGCACGATGCTGCCCATGCTGTCCACAGGCTATTTGGTTGTCGGTGCATGAAAAATGCCGACATCCCGCCTCGGGGAGGAGGCGGGAACACACCGAGTAGACGGAGGGGTGCGGAGCGCGGTCGCGTCTCGACTGACGACGTTGCCCATCGACAACCCTATTGTACTGCATGGCGTGGTTCTTGGTTTATCGTGTCGAACGCTTGTGTTGTGCCATTGCCTGCGGCAACGGTGTGCTACACTCTTGCACTGCTGAGTGGGCCAGACGGTCGCGCGATGTGCTGCTTGCAGCACGCGTGAGGAAAGTCCGGGCTCCAGAGGGCGGGATGCCGGCTAACGGCCGGGCGGAGTGATCCGACGGAAAGCGCCGCAGAAAAGAAGACTCCCACCTGCGCCGCAAGGCGTAAAGGGAAAAGCTGAAACGGTGGTGTAAGAGACCACCAGCGTCGTGGCAACACGGCGGCTTGGCAAGCCCCATCCGGAGCAAGCGCGAATAGGAACGCTATGGGCCGGCCCGGTCCGCGTTCGGGTAGCGTGCGTGGAGCTGCACGGTAACGTGCAGACAAGATAAATGACCGTTCACGACAGAACCCGGCTTATAGGCCCACTCAGCAACTATGTTGACGCTGCGACGGCGTCAGCTGGCCGATTTGTCGCTCATTCGTCGGTCGCCGCCATAAGGCGTGCTCCCTCCTCTTTCGGGCCAAATCGACTCAGCTGACGCCGTCTCGCTGTTTTTGCCTGGTCATCGGCAGCCTCATTTTTGTTGCAGTCTCGTCTTTCAAGGCACCTTGCTCGCGCTGACGGGTTCTCGCTTTCGTATACGGAATCATCGGCGTCACCATCCTTGGTGTCTCGCTGTTTTTGCCTGGTCATTGACGTTGCCGTTCTATTTACCGGGGTTATCGGTACGGCCTTTGCCGTATTATTGAGGCTGTTTGTTGCGCTTTATTTTGTTGAGGGGCTTTGTTGGACAGCTATTTTACTCTGCAATCGAATATTGAGGCTTCGGGCGAGTTTGTGGACCGCAAGAGCCGGTTTATTGCCCAGCTGGTCCATATTGAGTCCGAGGATGAGGCGAATGCCTTTATCGAGATGGTTCGCAAACGTCATTACGACGCTCGACACAATGTTCCCGCGTGGATTTTGGTCGATGGACGCGAGCGCCAGAGCGATGATGGTGAGCCGAGCCGCACGAGCGGTATGCCGACGCTCGAGGTGTTGCGCGGCGCGGGGCTCAAAAATGTTTGCTGCGTAGTGACGCGCTATTTTGGTGGCACGCTGTTGGGGCCTGGTGGCTTGGTACGCGCCTATACCGCGGCGACGCAGGCGGCGGTGGCCGCGGCTCAGGAGGCCGGGCAGATCGTTGAGATGACAAGCGTCGTGCCGGTTGACGTGCATGTGGCCTATCCGCAGTACGAGCAGGTGCTTCGTTTGGCGCAGGATTCGGGTGCCAAGGTTTCGGATACCGATTACGCGGATGCCGTGACACTTCATTTGGTGTTTAAGGCGGGGGAGCAGGAGCCGTTTTGCGCTAAGATGCGCGAGCTTATGGCGGGGCGTGAGGAGATTGAGGTCGGAGCTCCCGAATTTGCCGAGTTCTAACGGCGACGGCCGGCGTGCTTTTGGATGGATCCAAAGCGCGCCGGCCGTCGTTTTACTGTTGCTGTCGATTACTCGGCGAGCTGCTTTAGCACATCGCAGGCGATCTCGATGGCATCGTCGATGCAGCCGGGGCAGCTGCGAAGCGGACCCTTGTCCGATCCGATACCCTTGAGCGTGCCGCAGACGGTCGTCGTGTTCTTCTCGCCAAAGCGCTTGGCGATTTCGCGCGACAGCTTGTAGGTCTGGCCCTTGGTCTTGGGGTTTTCCATGCCGTCGCTCATTACAAAGCCCATGATGGCCACGGCGCCCGAGATGGCGCCGCAGGTTTCGGTCATGCCGCCCATGCCGGCGCCAAAGCCCTCGGTGAGGGTAAAGGCGACCTGGGGGTCGAGCCCGACAGCGGGCGCGAGCGTGCAGGCGACGGCCTGGGCGCAGTTAAAGCCACGGGCGTGATATTCGGCAGCTTGAGCCTGACAGGCGGTGATGTCGAGCTGGGCCGTATCGATTTGCTTCATCGTTGTCTCCTTGGTCACGGTGTACCCGCCTATGGTACCCGTGACGGGGCATGTAATCATCGAGAGCTTCATGTATGCCTCGTTTTTATCTATCGAGCAAATGCCCAAAGCTTGAGATAAATACCCTGATCAATTTGTCCCATAACCTACCTTGGGGATGGGTTGAGAGGGGTGCGGGGTAGCGGTATCGTGAACCGAATAAAACGTAACCCAGGCAAGGGAGCTAGATATGAGCGAGCAGACCATCGGTACCACATGCGTTCAGGGCGGCTATCACCCGGGAGATGCCGAGCCGCGCCAGGTGCCCATCTACCAGTCCACCACGTGGAAGTACGACACGTCGGAGCATATGGGCAAGCTGTTTGACCTGGAGGAGTCGGGCTACTTCTACAGCCGCCTGCAGAACCCCACGTGCGATCTGGTTGCCGCCAAGATCTGCGAGATGGAGGGCGGTACCGCTGCGATGCTCACGAGCTCGGGCATGGCTGCGAACTTCCTCGCGATCTTTAACGTGGCCGGTGCCGGCGATCATGTGGTCGCTAGCTCTGCCATTTACGGCGGTACGTATAACCTGCTCGCCCACACCATGGACCGCATGGGTCTGACCTGCACGTTCGTCGCCCCCGACTGCACCGATGAGGAGCTCGAGGCAGCCTTTGAGCCCAATACCAAGCTCGTCTTTGGCGAGACGATTGCCAACCCCGCCCTTGCCGTGCTCGATATTGAGCGCTTTGCCAAGGCCGCACATGACCACGGCGTGCCGCTGATGGTCGACAACACCTTCCCGACGCCCGTGATGTGCCGTCCCTTTGAGTGGGGTGCCGACATCGTTACGCACTCCACCACCAAGTACATGGATGGACATGCTGCCTACCTGGGCGGCGTGATCGTTGACCACGGCCAGTTTGACTGGATGGCTCATGCGGACAAGTTCCCGGGTCTTACCACGCCCGATGAGAGCTACCACGGCGTGACCTATGCCGAGAAGTTTGGTCGCGAGGGTGCCTTCATTACCAAGGCAACCGCTCAGCTCATGCGCGATCTTGGTCCTATGCAGAATCCGCAGGCGGCCTTCTTCCTGAACAGCTCGCTCGAGAGCCTGCATGTGCGCATGCCGCGTCATTGCGAGAACGGCCTGGCCGTTGCCAAGTTCCTGCAGAGCCATCCCAAGGTGCGCTTCGTGAGCTATCCGGGCCTGGAGGGCGATAAGTACTATGACATCGCTCAGAAGTACATGCCCAACGGTACCTGCGGCGTTGTGAGCTTTGGCTTTAACGGTGGTCGCGCGGCGGCCGAGACCTTTATGAAGAGCCTCAAGCTCGCCCAGATCGCCACGCACGTTGCCGACGCCCGCACTTGCTGCCTGCATCCTGCTAACGCTACGCATCGCCAGATGAACGACGAGGAACTCATCGCCTGCGGTATCTCCGCCGACATGGTGCGCCTGTCGTGCGGCCTCGAGGACACGGCCGATCTGATTGCCGACCTTGAGCAGGCGCTCGAGCAGTGCTAGGCTAGCGTTCGCATAAGGCGCCGATGCTGGCAGAAAGCTTCGGCGACCTTTAGTTCCGATTCCGTAGGCGGGACCCCAATCGCGACTGTTTACAGGCGATTGGGGCCCCGTTTTTGCGTTGGGCCACTCGAAAGGATGGATATGGAGAAAACCGCAGAGCAGCTGCGCCGCGAGCACATTGCCCTAGAGGGCGACACCCATGGCAAGAACAAGTGGGCGATTCTGTTTACCGTGCTCATCATGACGTTTATGGTGTGTCTGGATTCGACCGTCGTGACCGTGGCGCTGCCCGTGATGCAAAAGGAGCTGGGCGTGGGCCTCGATCGCATTCAGCTGGTAAGCTCGGTGTATCTGCTTGCGACTTGCGTGGCTATGTTGCCGTTTGGCCGTCTGGGCGACGTGCGCGGCAAGGTGAATGTGTTTCAGTTGGGCGTCATCGTCTTTTCGGTCGGTTCGCTGCTGTGCGGCCTTTCGGCCTCGCTCGAGGTTCTTATCCTGGCGCGCATTGTTCAGGGCGTCGGTTGCGCGGCGGCCATGGCTAACAACATGGGTATCATCACCGAGTCGTTTCCGGCGCGCGAACGAGGCCGTGCCATGGGTATTCTCGCGACCTTCGTGGCCCTCGGCATGATGTGCGGCCCCGTGCTCGGCGGCATGCTGGTGGCAAGCTTTCCCTGGGAGAGCATCTTCCTCATCAACCTGCCCATCGGCGTAATCTCGTTTATCGTGGGGCTCTACACGCTGCCGCACGTTAAGCCAGAGGCCGGCGAACGCCCCATGTCCCTGATCGAGGCTGCTCGTCGCTGCTTTGCAAATTCGGCCTTCACCATCAACCTTGCCTGCATGCTCATCGTGTTTGTTGGCATTGGCGCATCCGAGTTTATCCTGCCGTTCTATTTTCAGGACGCCCACGGCTTTGGTTCCGACATTTCCGGATTGCTCTTTTTGGCGCTGCCAATGGTGAATGCCTTTATCGGCCCGCTTTCGGGTACGGTTTCGGACCGTGTTGGCTGCGAGGGCCCCACGGCAGTCGGCCTGGGCGTGTACGTATGCGGTCTTTTTGCGGTAAGCACACTCGACGAGCATTCTTCCATCCCTGTGATCGTGTGCTGTGTCGCGTTTATGTCGTGTGGTACTTCGATTTTCCAGAGCCCCAACAACTCGCTGTATATGGGCTCGGCTCCGCGCGAAGCGCTCGGCTTTGCGGGCAGCCTGGGCAGCCTGGCGCGCTACGCCGGCATGGCACTCGGCATTACGGCGGCGTCGCATATCCTGTATGGGCAGATGAGCGTGGCGATGGGCGAGGCCGTGACCAGTTTTGTTGCAGGCCGTCCGGATGTATTCCTATTCGGCTTTCGCTCGGTGTTTTACGTACTTATGGCTGTGGCCGCTGTGGGCTTTGCGCTTGCTATGGTGCGTTTGGTGAAGATGCGCGCCCGCCATTAGCGTGTTGGGAGGCTGTCTGCCACGATTCGCGCCGTCCCAAAAAGACTGGTTTGTGGTGCGATGCGGCTTGTGGGGCGGGCGGGGGTCGGTCCGTGGTAGACTATCGAACAACGTTTATTAATCGCGCGGTATCGTTGCCGTGAGAAGGGGTTGCGCCATGCAGGAGCTTGAGGATCGTATTCGCCATGACGGCATCGTAAAGGCCGGTAACGTCCTTAAGGTTGATGCCTTCCTCAACCACCAATGCGACGTTGAGCTGTTCGACCACATGGGCGCCGAGTGGGCCCGTCTGTTCAAGGATGTCGAGATCAACAAGATCCTGACGATCGAGGCTTCGGGCATTGGCATGGCTTGCATTGCAGCCCAGCATTTTGGCGGCGTGCCGGTGGTCTTTGCCAAGAAGGCGCAGTCCATCAACCTCGACGGTGAGCAGTATGCCACGACCATCTACTCCTTTACCAAGCAGAAGGAGTACCCGGTCATCGTTGGCAAGCGCTTCCTGTCCGAGGGCGACAAGGTTCTGATTATCGACGACTTTTTGGCCAACGGCTGCGCGCTCGAGGGTCTTATCAAGATCTGCGAGGCTGCGGGTGCCGAGGTATCCGGTATTGGCATCGCCGTTGAGAAGGGCTTCCAGGGCGGTGGCGATAAGCTCCGCGAGCGCGGCTTCCGTGTTGAGAGCCTGGCCCGTATCGCCGATATGGACTGCGATACCGGCGAGATCACCTTCGCCTAAGTGCGTAACACAAGCGATTGGTATGCGATGTGACAAAGGGACTTTCCCTTTGTCACATTTTTTGTATGAGGGGAGGTGTTGATATGGATGAGAACAAGATGGGATGGCGTGAGTATGCGCACTATGCCGAGATGTCGGTCGAGGAGTTGGCGCGCGATTGCGAGGTGCAGGTGTTTCGCGCGACGGGCCCGGGTGGGCAGGGCGTGAACACGACGGACTCGGCGGTGCGCATGAAGCATATCCCTTCGGGGATTACCGTGACGGCGCGTGAGAGCCGCAGCCAGTTCCAAAACCGTAGCAGCTGCCTGCGTAAGCTGCGCGCTGAGCTTGAGTGTCGCGGGCGTCCACCGCGCCGACGCGTAAAGACCAAGGTGCCTCAGCGCTCTCGCCAGCACAGGCTCAATGACAAGCACTTCAACGCCATTAAAAAGGCCAACCGTCGCAAACCGGGCAGCGACGAATGATCTCTTCATAAGTTGCGGTGAAATAGGGACTGTTTTGCGGCTTTAACTGC
>CABURV010000042.1 GCA_902494035.1 uncultured Collinsella sp. | reverse complement strand
TGTATACACGTTGTACTTTGGGACCTAGTCCCCCCGTATGTGCTCTTACTGTTTGGCTGTATTTTGAGTCCTTCTAGTGTATTTGAGCGATAATTACTCGCATTGGCGTTAGGGAGGGCTTGATGTTTACCGTATTTGTCTTGGGCAATATTGCTTCGGGTAAGTCGACTGCCTGCCGCTATTTCGAATCTCGTGGCGCTATGCTAATCGATCTGGATGAGCTTGCAAAATCGCTGTATGTGCCGGGCTCTGATATCGTCAATGCTCTCGCGGATGAATTCGGTTGGGACATTTTGGATGAGGAAGGCGGCATTCGCCGCAGTATCCTCGCTTCTCGAGCTTTCGCTTCTCCTGATTCGGTCGCACGGCTCAATGGCATCGTGCATCCCGTTCTGATTGAACAGCTTTCGCTTAGGATTCTCGATCCGGTTTGTTGTACGGTTTCATCTCCCCGTTATCCCTTTGTGGTGGTCGAGGTTTCAGCTCCGACTGGTTTTGAGGATGCATTTGGCTTGGCTGATGAAATTCTGGTCATTAGCGCCCCTTTGTCAGTTCGTCGCGAGCGCGCTATTCAACGTGGCATGGAGCCATCTGATTTCGATGCCCGTTCTGCTTGCCAGCCCGATGAGTCTGCGCTGTGCAATCTCGCTACAACGGTGATTGATAATTCGGCAGCCGATAATTCGCTCTTTGAGCAGCTTGACTCATGGCTTGCATGCCACGGGTTTATAGATACTCCGGATAAGGAGGAGGCCGATGCCTAAGGCACGTTTTTTTACGTGGTATCGCGTGGCGCCACTTACCGTTGTGTTCGTCTTCGGCCTTATTTCGCTCGTCTACTCGTGTGCCCCTGCCGCTTTCTTTAAGCCGCTGTATCCGATTGACTACGAGGCGTATGTAAAGCAATCCAGTATTTCGCATAATCTGGATCCGTATCTGGTGTGCGCTGTCATTAAGTCGGAATCGAATTGGGACCCCGAGGCCGAGTCGAATCAGGGTGCTCAGGGATTGATGCAGCTGATGCCTGAGACTGCCCAGGATATGATCGCCAAGGGCCTTGTCGACGGTGGGGAGTATTCGGCCGACAATCTTAACGATCCGGCTACGAATATCGAGTTTGGCTGCGCATACCTCTCGTATCTTCTCGCCTATTTCAACGGGTCGACGGATAGTGCCATCGCCGCCTATAACGCCGGTATGGGCAATGTCGACGGATGGGCGCAGCAGAACACGTCACTCCATAATGCGATTACCTTCCCTGAAACTCAGGCTTATCTGATTCGCGTTAATAATGCCTGGGTTCGATATAAGACTCTCTATCCCGATCGGTTCGTATAGGACTAAGCCCACCGCCCGCGTATACTGCAGATGTATGAGTTAGGAGTATCCATGGCGGAATTTGAAGTAGAACGCGTTGGTGGTGAACTTAAGCGCTTTGGCGTTGAGGGCGCTGATGTGCCGTTTAAGGTCGTGTCTCCATACGAGCCCGCTGGTTCCCAGCCTAAGGCCATTGAGTCACTTGTGCGGGGCGTGAGGGACGGAGACCGCTATCAGGTTTTGCTGGGTGTGACTGGTTCGGGTAAGACTTTTACGATGGCCAAAACCATTGAGGCCTTGGGTAAGCCGACCCTTGTCATGGCTCCGAATAAAACGCTCGCCGCTCAGCTTGCGAGCGAGCTCAAAGAGTTCTTTCCCAATAACGCTGTGGTCTACTTCGTCTCGTATTACGACTACTATCAGCCCGAGGCGTATGTGCCGCAAAGCGATACATATATCGAGAAAGACTCCTCGGTTAACGAAGAGGTCGAGATGCTGCGCCATCAGGCGACCGCGTCACTGCTCTCTCGACGTGATGTGATCGTTGTCGCATCGGTCTCATGTATCTATGGCATTGGCTCTCCTGAGGACTATGCGGGTCTGGCTCCAAACGTCGACAAGAAGGTGTCGCTCGAGCGCGATGACTTTATCCATGCGCTTATCGACATTCAATATGATCGCAATGACTATGACCTGGCGCGTGGCACGTTCCGCGTGCGCGGCGATGTTGTTGACGTGTATCCGCCTTATGCCGAGCATCCGTTGCGGTTTGAGTTCTTTGGCGACGAGGTCGAGCTGATTGCCGAGATCGATGAGGTCACCGGTGAGATGCTTCGTGAGTACGAGGCCATTCCCGTATGGCCGGCATCGCACTACGTGACCGAGAAGCCGAAGGTCAAGGCGGCTCTGAAATCGATCAGCGAAGAGTGCGAGAAGCGCGTGGCGGAGCTCAAGGCGACCGACAAGTTGCTCGAGGCGCAGCGTCTGCAGCAGCGTACCGATTATGATCTTGAGATGCTCGAGACGATGGGCTTTTGCAACGGCATCGAGAACTACTCGCGTCATCTGGACGGTCGCAAGCCGGGTGAGCCGCCGTTTACCCTAATCGATTACTTTCCCAAGGATATGCTCTGCATCATCGATGAGAGCCATGTGACGGTGCCGCAGATTCGCGGCATGCACGAAGGTGACCGCTCGCGTAAGGTGACGCTGGTGGAACATGGTTTTCGCCTGCCCTCGGCGCTCGATAACCGCCCGCTTCGTTTCGATGAGTTTGAAGCAAGGATACCCCAGTTTATCTATGTTTCGGCCACGCCGGGCGACTACGAGCTGCGGGTGAGCCAAAACGACGTGGAGCAGATTATTCGTCCGACCGGCCTTCTCGACCCCAAGATTGACGTGCGTCCAGTTCGCGGCCAGATTGACGATCTTGAGGACGAGATTCGCGAGCGCGTTGCCCGCAAGGAGCGCGTGCTGGTGACCACGTTGACCAAGCGCATGGCCGAGGACCTGACCGACCATCTGCTCGACGCGGGCATTAAGGTCAATTACATGCACTCTGATACGGCGACAATGGACCGCGTCGAGATCCTGCGAACGCTGCGCGAGGGCAAGATCGATGTTCTCGTTGGCATCAACCTGCTTCGCGAGGGCTTGGATCTCCCTGAGGTCTCACTGGTGGCAATTCTCGATGCCGATAAGGAAGGCTTCTTGCGCAACCGCCGTTCGTTGATTCAGACGATTGGCCGTGCGGCCCGTAACGCCGATGGCGAAGTCATCATGTATGCAGACGTTGTGACCGATTCGATGAAAGAGGCCATCGAGGAGACGCAGCGCCGTCGCGAGATTCAGATGGCATATAACGAAGAACATGGCATTGTGCCCAAGACGGTGCGCAAGGCCATCAACGACATCTCAAGTTTTATTGCCGAGGCCGAAAAAACTGTGGGCTCCAAGGGACGCTCGAAGGGCGACTCTCTTGGCCATGGCGCATTCTATACGCCCGATGAGTCGGGCGAGGGCGGTGTGCCGGAAACGGTGGCGCCCGAGCAGACACTTGCGGAGCAGTTGGAAGAACTGCCACATGACGAGCTTGTGCGGATCGTCGAAACCATGGAAGAGGATATGCGTAACGCTTCTGCCGCTATGGACTTTGAGGAGGCGGCGCGCCTGCGCGATGCTGTCGTTCAGATTCGGGCGATGCTCGAGGGTGCGTCTGAGGACGAGACGATCGAGCGCTTACGTTCGCAGGCCCGCAAGGGTTCCACTTTCGCATCGGGCAGAAAACGCCAGGGTGCACGGTTTAAGAAATAGCGAACAGGCCCCGAGTTCCCTGTGGAGCTCGGGGCCTGTGTCTTTTGCGCGCTGGAATTCGTGCGTTAGAGGTCTGCGATCAGGGCTTCAGCACAACGGATGCCGTCGGTGGCCGCGCTCATGATGCCGCCGGCATATCCAGCTCCCTCACCGCAAGGGTAGAGGCCCGGGGTCGACACGGCATGGCACGTTCGGTCTCGAGTGACAGTGACCGGTGAGCTCGAACGAGTCTCCACGCCGGTAAGAACGGCATCGGGGCGGTCGTAGCCTCGTAGCTTTTTTCCGAGTAGGGGAAGTCCCAGGCGGAGCGACTCGACGATATACTGCGGCAGGGCTTCGTCAATTGCCGTCCAGGTCACACCGAGCGGATAGGTGGGCTTTACCTTTCCGGGCGCCTTGCTGGCGCGTCCTTCGAGGAAATCTCCGACGAGTTGTGCCGGTGCGTTCCAGTTGGAACCGCCCAGGCGATAGGCGGCCGCCTCGCAGGCACGCTGGAGCTCGATGCCGGCGAGCGGGTCATCGTTGGGAAGGTCCTCAGGCGTGACGTTAACGAGCAGGGCGGCATTTGCGTTGCGTCCGTCGCGGGCATTGAGACTGGCCCCGTTGACGCACAGATGGCACGGTTCTGAAGAGGCGGCAACAACCTGTCCGCCGGGGCACATGCAAAACGAGAACACGCTGCGGCCGTTGGGAAGATGGGCAACAAGTTTGTAGGGGGCCGCCCCGAGCGCTGGATGTCCCGCCGAGGCTCCATATTGGGCTCTGTCGATGTCGCGTTGCGGATGCTCGATGCGAACGCCCATGGCAAAGGTCTTTTGCGCGAGGGCCACGTTGTGGTCCTTAAGGAGCTCAAAAATATCGCGAGCAGAATGCCCGCAGGCGAGGATGAGGTGCTTTGTCTCGATTGGCTCGTAAGCGGCGTCTTGGGACGATTGGACATCAATACCGGTGATGGCGCCAGACGCGTCGATGCGAATGTCGACGAGCTTCGTTCGATAACGGACGACACCTCCGAGCTGCTCGATGCGCTGGGATATAGCGGTGACAACCTTGGGAAGGATGTCGGAGCCAATGTGCGGCTTGGCATCCCACAGAATATCGCGGGGCGCACCCGCCTCGACGAAGGTTTCGAGGATAAGGCGATGGGCGGGATTTTTTGTTCCCGTATTGAGCTTGCCGTCCGAGAAGGTCCCCGCGCCGCCCAGACCAAACTGAATATTGCTCTCGGGGTCGAGGATGCGCTCCTTTAGAAAGAGGTCGATCGCCTGCGAGCGGCGAAATGCCGGGTCGCCGCGCTCGATAAGCAAGGGCTTAAGACCTGCTTCGGCGAGCGTGAGCGCAGAGAAAAGGCCGGCGCATCCGGCGCCGACAACGACGGGGCGTTCTTGAGGCGCGTCGGAGACGGGGGAGGGGAATGAAGGCCCATCGTCTTCTATCGCGCGTACGCGCGAGCGGTCACGCTCGGCAACGCTGTCGACCGCTTCTCGCTCGAGGTGGGGACTAGTCAGCTCAACACGAAAGCTCAGGATAAAATGGACGTCTCGTTTTTTGCGAGCGTCGATTGACTTGCGATGGAGCTTGATGGACTTGATCTCGGAGTCCTTGCAACGTAAGACGCGCTTGGCGACTCGCTTGCCAACAATGAGGCAGGCATTTTCATCGCCGGCTTCATCGAGCGACGCGTTGACTTGGGTGATTTCGATCATCGAGGTCTCCTTAGAGGCAAGAAAGAGGCCGTCCGGTATCCCAGACGGCCCGAATGCGTTTTTGATTATAGACTGCGCGGCTACAGGCTGCTTGCAGCGCGAATGCCCGAGAGCCAGGCCCACGCAAGGTTAAAGCCTCCGCAATCGGCGTCGATGTCGAGCGCTTCGCCGCAGACGTAAAGCGGGGCGTCGACAGCGCTGCGCGCGCGTAGACTGGGTGTTGAGATGCTCTCGACAGATACGCCACCACGCGTGACCTGCGCCGAGCGCTCCTCGGCTGTTCCCTCGACGAGCAACTTAAAGTGCTTGAGGATCGAGACCAGGTGGATGACATCGTTGGAGCCTGGATGGCACTGCTCGAACGCCGTGCAGACGACGCGGGAGAGTTGCGGGGCGAGCATGCCGTCGAGCCAACGGGGATCGCGGGGCGAAAAGCCGCCGAGCAGCTCAACGCGCCGGTTGAGCATATCGAGCAGCTCGTCTTTGGAGAGGTCGGGGAAAACGTCGAGCAGGATCGTATCGCCGCGCTGGATACGACGGGAGAGGTTGAAGACAGCGACGCCCGAGATGCCGAAGGCTCGAAACAGGACTTCACCGTCTTCGTGCCAGAGCTCATTATGATTGCGGGCGAGCGTCAAGCGGGCGCGGACGCGCAGGCCATCCAACGTCTTGAGTGCCGCCCGATCGCCGACGACCGTTGCCGATACGGGGCAGAGGATGGGGCGCAGCGAAGTGAGGGGGAGGCGAAACGTATCGGCGATACCGGTGGGGTTGCCACCCGTGGCGATAATTACGGCATGTGCCTCCAGGGCCTCGTTCTTGCGAGGGACATCGGCGAGCGCTTTCCGAAGCGAGCGGAGCTCCGATTTTCGGTCGTCGTGCTTTTTTGCCTTGAGCGCCCGCGCTGGACGGTCTATTTGGAGTGCCCAGCCTTCGGAAACTTTGTGCGCCGAGGCAACGTTGGCTCCGCAGATTAAGGTGATACCTAGGCGGTTGCAAACGTTGAGAAGCGCGTCGCGCACCGATTCGGCGCGAAGGGAGCGCGGGTACAGCCGGCCTTCCTCGGAGGTTGTCATGATGCCCAGCGAGGAGAAGAAACCCATAAGCTCTTGTTCGGGTTGGGGCCCCATGACGGATTCGACGAATGCGGGGTGGTTATACCGCTGTGGATCAATCGATTCGTTGGAGAGGTTGCAGCGGCCGTTACCGGTCGCAAGGAGCTTGAGGCCACAGGCGACATCGCGCTCAACGATGCAGACGCTTTTGCCAGCACGTGCGGCCGTAATGGCGGCGGCGAGGCCTGAAGCCCCGCCGCCGATTACCAGGACGTCATAGAAGGCGCTCGTGTTCACTTAGGCCTCGTCGGTCTCGTGCGGGGTGATAGCCTCGACGGCAGAGACTGCCTTGGGCAACATGCCATCGGGCAGCGCGGTCTCGACCTCGCCCTTATCGCAGGCCTCGGCGAGTGACGGATTGATGGGAAGCGTGCCCAAGATGTCGAGGTTATAGCGCTCTGCGACCTCGGGGAGCTTGCTCTTGCCAAAGACCTCGATCTTCTTGCCGCAGTCGGGGCACTCAATATAGCTCATGTTTTCGACGATGCCCAGAATGGGGACGTTCATCTTCTCGGCCATGTTGACCGCCTTGGCGACGATCATCGAGACCAGATCCTGTGGGCTCGTGACGATGACGATGCCGTCGACGGGCAGTGACTGGAAGACGGTGAGAGCGACGTCGCCTGTTCCCGGAGGCATGTCGACCAGCAGGTAGTCGATGGGGCCCCACGAGGTCTCGCTCCAGAACTGCCTAATGGCGCCTGCGATGACCGGACCGCGCCAAAGGACGGGGTCGGTCTCGTTTTGGAGCAGCAGGTTGGAGCTCATGACCTTGACGCCGTGCTCGGAGATTTCGGGCAGCATAAGGTTGCCAAGGGCATGGACGTGGCGTCCGCTCATGCCGAACATCTTGGGGATAGAGGGACCGGTGATGTCGGCATCGAGGACGCCGACCTTGTGGCCGTGACGGGCAAGCTCGGTGGCGATGGCACCGGTGACAAACGACTTGCCGACACCGCCCTTGCCGGAAAGCACGGCGATGACGCGCTTGACCTCGGACAGCGTGTTCTCCTCAAATTGCGACGGCGACGTTTGTCCGCCGGCGGCCTGTGCGTGCTCGCAACCCATGTATGACTCCTTTGTATATGTTGGGGCCGGGGCCCCGTGGTGTGACACGAGCGTCATTGTACCCTCGTTTGCGAGCGGGAGTCATTTGCGATGCATTTGGGCCGAGCGTGCTTGCAATACGATGGGTCCAAGCGAATGGGCGGGCTTACTGAACTTTGCTGGCGAACTCGAGGTATTGCATGCGCTGCAGCTTATCGATCGTCGAGGTGTATGGGCTGTCTTCAGATTCCAAGTCGTAGCGCAGCCCGTCGGCACCGAGATAGCCGGCGACATTGATGGTGGGCACATCTGACCTTGTTGCAAGCAGGGCCTTTTGATAGTCGGTGAGCGGGGCGCCGATCTTATTAAGGGTAATGGCTGCAATCTCGTTTGCCCCGACGGTGTCGTAGACGTTGAGCTCGGTATTGCCGGCGATTTCATAGTTAGCCCAGACGAAATAGGTCGATTGATAGACACGGAAAGCGTGGCTTGCCGTATCTTCCTGAGGGTACAGCTCCTCGTTGAGAGTCGTTGCGGCGCTCGGCTGATGGTCGCCAAAAAAGACAAGGACAACCGGTCTGCCGATATTGCGGAGCTCGTTGATAAAGTACTCGAGGTCCCGGTCGGATGCGTTGATGCAGGTGAGATAGGTGTTGAGCGCGCTATTGGCGCCCTCGCTGGCTCCCTCGACCCAATAGTTTGTCAGCTCTTCGGCGGGAACGGTGCCATAGTCGTAGCCGCCGTGATTTTGCATCGTGACGTCAAAGATGAACTGCGGCGCTTCGTCGGTTCTAAGCAGGTCGAGTATCTTGTCGTAGGTGGCGTAGTCGCATACGCCGGCATGGTAACAGGGCGCACCTTCGAAATCGCCGATTGAAAGAAAATCTCCGAAGCCCAGCTGCTGATAGATTTTATCTCGATGGTAGTTGACGGGGTTTTGCGGGTGCATAGCGGTAGCGGTATACCCAAGCTCTTTAAGGTCCTTTGCCAGGCTGTTGACGCGATTCATCTGATACAGCTGATAGGGGATTTTGCCTAATCCGACAAAGGCCGTTGTCGCTCCGGTCAAAAATTCGAATTCGGAGTTTGCCGTTCCGCCACCGGTGACCGAAGCGAGCATGGTGCCGCGAACAAGTGTGTCGGGAAGCGAGTTGTAGAATGCGGGACCGGTGTACCCGGCCGCCTGGAGCTGCTCAAAGCACGAAAGGTCGCTAAAACTCTCGTTCATGACGGCAACAATCGTCGGCTTGATTTCATTGAACTGGGCAACGGCCGCCGCGCGCTGCTCGCTCGAGCCATACGTGCTGTCGTAGGCGGCGGCGAGCTCCTGCTCGATGCTCTGCGCCTCATCGGGCGTATAGTCTTCGGGCTTCTCAATGGGCAACTCGTTGACCATTTCGGTGAACGAAGTGATAAAACCCTGAGACGCATACGTGGTGATGGGCTGCCAACGGTCAAATCCAAAATTCAGCGCCTGCTCCAAGTCGATGTTGGAAAAGCCCGAGAGCCCCACAACGGTCACTAGCAGAAAAGCGCAGAGGTTGGCGGCGATTGCGGGGAAGACATGGGTGGGTGTACGGAGCTTTCTCGGTCGGATAAGCGAAAGAAGCCCCAGGGAAATCTCCAGCAGGGCTAGAGAGGTTACGATTCCGGCGGTAAAGGTAAACTCGTATCCCTCGCTCACTTCCATTGCGGTGCCAAGGGCCAAGATATCGCTTGGCAGGATGGCCTCGCCTTTAAACGTTATGACGAAGTGCTCGGCAATGCCAAGGATGCAACAGACGACGGGCACGAGGGCCATGACGCCTCCATGACGTTGTCCCAGCAAATAAAGGGAGAGCAGAACCGTCGCGAGCAACCCGACGGAAAACCCAAATGAGTTGGCGGGAATGCGATAGAACGTTTCGTTGCAGGCAATTTCGAGTGAAACGAACGAGAGCGCTGAAACAGCGGCGATGACAAGGATGTCACGGCAAATACAGGCAACCGTTCCCGTCGCAAGATCGGTTTGGTCGATTAGTCCCGAAACCAAGGGCTCGACAAGAAGTATGACAGCGGCAGCACCGAGCGCCGAATAAGAAAGGACCCATAGGGAATTGTCCTCATTTACGAGCAATTGATTCGTAATCCATGCAGCTACCATGCCGAGCGGGATGAGGAGCGTCGCGCACCAAAAGACGCGGGCAATGGGAGGCTTTTCATTGTGTTTGATTGAAAAATATACGCGCACGACGACGGCGGCCACGATAAGGACGGCGATGAATATGGGCAGATTGGCCATGTCGCTCGAAGTGATTTCAAGGGGGATATCTTCGGTCATGGACGTTCCTCTGTTACAGCAAATTAAGTTCAGTATTAGATTACTGTAACCTTTCCAAGATTACTGTAACCTTTCCACGGCATTTCGAGAAACAAAGCGCCCGATACGCAAAGCTAAAGGTCTGCGAATCTTGTATTACGAACATCTGTGCGCGTCGAGTGCGCTAAACTCATCGACAGTATGATTCGATGCAATAGGAGGCAAGGAGCTTCCATGTCTGATTCTTCTATCGTTATTCGCGGCGCTCGTGAGCACAACCTCCGTGATATCGATGTTTCCATTCCGCGTGACCAACTCGTGGTCATTACCGGTCTTTCTGGCTCGGGCAAGAGTTCGCTGGCATTTGACACTATCTATGCCGAGGGCCAGCGTCGATACGTCGAGAGTCTTTCGAGCTATGCGCGCCAGTTCTTGGGCCAGATGGACAAACCCGACTTGGATTCAATCGACGGCCTTTCGCCGGCGGTGTCGATCGACCAAAAGACGACGTCTAAAAACCCTCGCTCGACGGTTGGCACCGTAACCGAGATTTATGACTATCTGCGCCTGCTGTTCGCCCGTGTGGGCACCCCGCACTGTCCCGAATGCGGCCGCGTCATTGAGCGTCAGACGACCGACCAGGTTGCCGACAAGGTCTTGGCGGCGGGGGAGGGCCGTCGCGCGTTTGTGCTGGCACCGGTGGTGCGCGGGCGAAAAGGCGAGTACACCAAACTGTTTGAGGACCTTCGCGCCGAGGGCTTTAGCCGCGTGCGTGTCGACGGTGAAGTGCGCTCGCTCGACGATCCGATCGATCTGGACAAGAAGTTCAAGCACGATATCGAGGTCGTGGTCGATCGCATCGTGATCCGTGAGAACTCTCTGGGCCGTATCGCCGAGTCTGTTGAGCAGGCGACCGCGCTGGCTCACGGCAATGTAAACGTGTACATGCTGCCCGATCGTGATGCTCCCGAGGGGACCGAGGGCGAGCTGCTGGAGTATTCGTTGGCCTTGGCGTGCCCGGAGCATGGTCACTCCATTGACGATCTTCAGCCGCGTGATTTTTCGTTCAACGCTCCCTATGGCGCATGTCCTGAGTGCGACGGCCTGGGCTTTAAGAAAACCGTTGATGCCGAGGCGCTGATCGAGGACCCCTCGAAGTCCATTGCCGACGGAGTCTTTGGTAGCCTGTTTGGCAATTCGAACTACTATCCGCAGATTTTTGCTGCGGTCTGCAAACACTTTAAGGTGAGCACCGATACGCCGTGGGAGGACTTGCCCCCTCGCGTGCGTCGTGCATTCTTGGATGGCCTGGGCGATACGAAGATCTCGGTCGACTACCAAAAGCTCGACGGACGTCGCAGCCAGTGGGATACCAAGTTTTCGGGCGTTCGCAACATCCTGTACGAACGCTATACCGAGACGACGAACGAGAACACCAAGGCGCGCTTGGAGAAGTACATTCGCGAGGAACCGTGCTCGAGCTGCCACGGCGCTCGTTTGCGCCCTGAGATGCTCGCCGTCACCGTGGGTGGCAAGTCCATTTACGAGGTTTGTTGCCTGTCGTGCCGTGAGTCGCTCGAGTTTTTTGAGGGCCTGGAGCTCACCGAGCGCCAACAGTTTATCGGCGGGCGCATCGTCAAGGAAATCCTGGAGCGCTTGCGTTTTCTGGTCGATGTCGGACTCGACTATCTGACGCTCGATCGTGCCTCGGCGACGCTTTCTGGTGGCGAGGCGCAGCGTATTCGCCTGGCAACGCAGATCGGCGCGGGTCTCATGGGCGTGCTCTATATTCTGGATGAGCCCTCGATCGGTCTTCATCAGCGTGACAACGAGCGCCTGATCAAGACGCTCGAGCGCCTGCGCGATATCGGCAATACCGTTATCGTCGTCGAACACGACGAGGATACAATCCGTGCCGCCGATTACGTGATCGACATGGGGCCCGGCGCCGGCGTCAACGGCGGACACGTAGTCGCGGCGGGAACGCCTGCCGATATCATGGCGTGTCCTGAGTCGATGACGGGCGCTTATCTGACCGGCAAACGAATGATCCGGGTACCTGATGAACGGCGCAAGCCCGGTCGTGGCTGCCTTAAAATTACGGGCGCTCGAGCCAACAACCTCAAAAACGTTACCGCCAAGATCGAGTTTGGTACGCTTACGGTTGTTACCGGCGTGTCGGGATCGGGCAAGAGCTCCCTGGTTACCGACACCATTGCGCCTGCCCTTACGAATGCCATTCACCGTTCGACGCGCCCTGTGGGTCCGTATAAGAAAATCGAGGGCATCGAGTGTATCGATAAGGTTATCGATATCGACCAGTCGCCGATTGGCCGCACGCCGCGTTCCAACCCTGCTACCTATATCGGCCTGTGGGATGATCTTCGCGCGCTGTTTGCGAGTACGCCGGAGTCGAAGGCGCGCGGCTACTCGCCGGGTCGTTTCTCCTTTAATGTGAGTGGCGGGCGCTGTGAGGCGTGCAAGGGCGACGGACAGAACAAGATCGAGATGCACTTCCTTCCCGATATCTACGTTCCCTGCGAAGTTTGCGGCGGTAAACGCTACAACCGCGAGACACTCGAGGTCACCTACCGTGGCAAGACCATCTCGGACGTACTTGACATGAGCGTGGCCGAGGCACTGGCTTTCTTTGGGAATATCCCGCAGATTAAGCGCAAGCTTCAGACGCTGTACGATGTAGGCTTGGGCTACGTGAGCCTAGGCCAGCCCGCCACGACGCTCTCGGGCGGCGAGGCGCAGCGTGTGAAGCTCGCTAAGGAGCTTCATCGACGCCAGACGGGCAAGACGTTCTATATTCTGGACGAGCCGACGACCGGCCTTCATTTTGAGGACGTCCGCCAGCTGCTCGATGTGCTGCAGCGCTTGGTCGATGCGGGCAACACGGTGCTGGTGATTGAACACAACCTTGATGTCATCAAGGTTGCCGACCGCCTGATCGATATGGGTCCCGAGGGCGGTAACGGCGGCGGAACCGTCGTGGTTTCGGGCACACCGGAGCAGGTTGCGGACTGTCCGCAGAGTTATACGGGCAAGTTTTTGGCGCCGTTGCTCAGGCGCGACCGGGAGCGTCAGGCTCAACTTGATGCTCAATAAATAGGCGATTCAGTTTATGGGCGCCATCGACTCCTTGTGATTCGATGGCGCTTGCTGTGCCGAAGTGACGTATGCAGTCGAATTGGACATATACTTAATCCTTGCGTCCGAATGCGAGGGAAAGGATATGTCATGGCAAAGGCTGCAAAGACGCCAAAAACCAATGCGATGCGCGAGCTGGAAAGCGCCGGCATTTCCTATGTTCTACATACGTACGAAGACGATGGTGATGAGTCGGTGGGCCTGGGTGTCGCGATTTCGGAGCAGCTTGGCGAGGAGCCCGGTCAAGGATTTAAGACTTTGGTCTGTGTGACACCGTCCAACGACTATGTCGTGTGCTGCATCCCTGTTGCCGACGAGCTCGATCTAAAGTCCGCCGCGCGTGCCGCGGGGGAGAAGTCCTTGGCCATGATGCATGTGAAGGATTTGCTTGCGGCGACTGGTTACGTTCGCGGCGGCTGCAGCCCGGTCGGTATGAAAAAACGCTACCGGACGCTCATTGATGAGACGTGTGTCCTTTGGGATACCATTTTTATTTCGGGAGGCAAGCGTGGTTATCAGCTCGAGCTTGCACCCGATGATTTAATTGCATTTTGCGGGGCGACGGTTGCCGCGATTACGAGAGAGGACTGAGCGATGCCGCAGGAAGAATTGAAGCGCGGAGCTCATTTTGCAAGAGAATCTGCGCCTCAGACACCCTCGTCCGAAGCTTCTTCGTCGCGAGATGACGCTGACGACATGGGCTCGTCGGACTACTCCACGGTTGGTCGTTCCGCCGGGCTTATGACCATCCTGACTATCGTGTCTCGCGTCACCGGTTTTATCCGCACGTGGGCAATGGCGGCCGCTATCGGCATGTCGCTACTCTCGTCCTCCTATCAGGTCGCCAACAACCTGCCCAATATGCTCTACGAACTCGTGATGGGCGGCATGCTCGTGACGGCGTTTTTGCCCGTGTATATGGGCGTGAGGCGTGAGCAGGGTCGCGAGGCCTCGAACGAGTACGTGGGCAACCTGCTCGGCATTTTGCTTTTGGTGCTGGGTGGCATTTCGTTGCTGGGGACCGTGTTCGCCCCGGGCTTTATCTGGACGCAATCGTTCCTTTCGGGTGACGGCGGCAGCATGGATACCGCTGCGTTTATGTTCCGTTTCTTTGCCATCCAGATTCTGTTTTATGGTTTGGGCTCGGTGTTCTCGGGCGTTCTCAACGCACACCGCGACTACTTCTGGTCGACGTTTGCCCCGGTTCTCAACAACGTCATCGTCATCGCCAGCTTTATGGGCTTTGCTCCCGTGTCTGCGCAATTTGGCGAGCAGGCCGGTATTATCTTGATCGCAGCTGGTACGACCCTCGGCGTCTTTGTCCAGATGGCCTGCCAGATTCCCGCGCTTGGCAAGCATGGCGTACATCCTCATATTCATATCGACTTTAGGGACCCCGCGCTGCGACAGACGATTGCGCTTGGTATCCCGACGCTGCTTGCCACGGTGTGCATGTTTGTCTCGACCTCCATTACCAATGCCGCCGCGCTGGTGGTGCAGCCCGAGACCGGCCCTTCCGTCATCGCATATGCGCGCCTGTGGTACACATTGCCCTATGCGCTGATCGCCGCCTCGCTTTCGACGGCACTCTATACCGAACTCTCTCACGATGCGCAGGAGAAGGATTACGACAGCGTCCGCACGGGCATTTCGCGCGGTGTCGCCCAGATGCTCTTCTTCCTGATTCCGTTTGCGCTGTACCTGATCGTCTTCGCCCGTCCGCTCAACATGATCTACTGCGCCGGCAAGTTCGATGAATCCGGCGTGGCGCTGGTGTCGGAGTTCCTTATCTATCTGGCGCTTTCCCTGCCGCTCTACGGCGTGGTCGTGCTGATGCAGAAGAGCTTCTCGGCCCTGCTCGATATGAAACCGTATAGCCGCTATTGCCTGTACTCCGCTATCGGTCAGGCCGGTTCGGTGCTGCTGTTTG
>CABURV010000041.1 GCA_902494035.1 uncultured Collinsella sp. | reverse complement strand
GACACATTGCCGTCGCAGCGCATGGAGCCCTTCTCCATGGAGCAGTCCGAAATGCCCAGCGTCACAAAGATGCGACGGAGCTTTTCCATAAACAGGCGAGCCTCCTCGGGCGTGCGCAGGTCGGGCTCGGTGACGAGCTCGATGAGCGGCGTGCCGCAGCGGTTGTAGTCGACGAGCGACTCGGCCGCGGCGGTAATGCGGCCCTCGGCGCCACCCACGTGGACCATCTTGGCGGCGTCCTCCTCCATGTGGATACGCAGGATGCGGATGGGCACGGTGTAGGAACCGTCCTTGCGACGCTCGGGCATCTGCAGGTTGGATGCATCATAGCTGGCCAGATGGCCGGCACGCTGATTGCCCTCGCGCATGGTCGACGTCATGGACGTGGACAGGCCCTCGGCATTGGCCGAAGCGCTCGCCAGGCTCTGGGCCTCGTCCTCGCCAAACGCGCAGTCGGGGCGCTCGGCGGCGCCGCGACCGGTCACGTCCAGGTCCAGGTGACCGTACATGGCAAAGGCGACCGGACCCTGCGTGGTCTGGAAGTTCTTGGCCATATCGGGATAGAAGTAGTGCTTGCGGTAGAACATCGAGTGACGCTGAATCTCGCAGTTGGTGGCGAGACCGGCCTTGACGATGCTCTCGATGGCGCGCTTGTTGGGCACCGGCAGGGCGCCGGGCAGGCCCAGGCACACCGGGCACACGTTGGCGTTGGGCTCGTCATCGTGGCTGAGCTTGCAGTTGCAGAACATCTTGGTATCGAGTGCGGTGAGCTCGGTATGGATCTCCAGGCCGATCACGGCCTCCCAATCCTGCAGGACCTCGGAAAGCTCCTTCATTACAGCTCGCCTCCCTTCCCGGCAAAATCGGGCGCGACGGAAAGCGCGGGCGCACCCGTGGCGGTATCGGCAAAGCCGCGCTCCAGGGCGCGGGCAAACGTGAGCAGCTGACGGTCCTTAAAGGCCGGACCCACCAGCTGGGCAGAAACGGGCAGCTTGCTGTCCTCGCCCAGGCCCAGCGGCACCGAGATACCACCGTTGCCGCAAATGTTGAGCGAGATGGTGTACAGGTCGGAGAGGTACATCTGCGTGGGATCGCTAATCTCGCCAAACTTAAAGGCCGTGCGAGGCGAGGTGGGCATGAGGATGGTGTCCACCTTGGCATACGCGGTGTCGTAGTCCTGCGTGATGAGCGTGCGGGCCTTTTGCGCGGCGTAGTAGTACTTGTCGTACACGCCCGAGCTCAGCAGGTAGGCACCGAGCATCTGACGGCGCTTGGCCTCGGCGCCAAAGCCGTGGGCGCGCGAAAGCGAACTCTGGTCGGACAGGTTGGCGCAGCCCTCCTCCTGATAGCCGTAGCGAATGCCGTCGAAGCGGGCCAGGTTGGAGAACGCCTCGGCCGGGCCGATGACGTAGTAGGCGGCGATGGCGGCATCCAGGTGCGGCAGGTCGACCTCGACCAGCTCGGCACCCTGGTTCTGCAGCTCCTGGGCGGCGCGCTGAACAGCGGCCTTGACCTCGGGCGTCAGGCCCTCGGCCTCCATAAACGCGGGGATGATGCCCACGCGCTTGCCCTCGATGCTGTCATTGAGATGCTCGGTAAAGTCGACGGCGCAATCCTGGCTGGTGCAGTCGTACGGATCGTGGCCCGCACCGGTGAGCGCGTTCATGGCCAGCGCGACATCCTCGACCGTGCGGCCAAAGGGGCCCACCTGGTCGAGCGACGAGCCAAAGGCAACCACGCCGTAGCGGCTCACGGCGCCATACGTGGGCTTAAAGCCCACCACGCCGCACAGCGATGCCGGCTGGCGAATGGAGCCGCCGGTGTCCGAACCCAGCGAGAGCGCGACCTCGCCCGCGGCGACGGCGGCAGCGGAGCCGCCCGAGGAGCCGCCGGGCACGCGCTCGGTATCCCAAGGGTTGTTGGTGCGGTGGAACGCCGAGCTCTCGGTGGAACTGCCAAAGGCAAACTCGTCCATGTTGGCCTTGCCCATGGGCAGGCAGCCGGCATCGAGCATGCGCTGGACGCAGGTGGCGGTGTAGACGCTCTGGTAGTTCTCGAGCATGCGGGAAGCGCAGGTGGTGCGCGTGCCCACGAGGTTCATGTTGTCCTTGATGGCCAGCGGCACGCCCGCGAGCGGGGGCAGCGGCTTGCCTGCGGCACGGTCGGCATCCACGCGCGCGGCGGCATCGAGCGCAAGCTCGGGCGCCACCTGCAGGAATGCCTGGACCCCGCCCTCGCGCGCCTCGATGGCGGCAAGGGAGGCCTGGGCCACCTCGGTAGCGGTAAAGTCGCCGGCGGCAACGCCCGCGGCGATCTGGGCAGCGGTAAGGGAATCGAAGCTTAGCGCCATTACTCGCTCTCCCCCTCTCCCAAAATGGACGGCACGCGGAAGTAGCGGTCGCGCGCGCTGCCGGCGTTTTCGAGCGCGACGTCGAGCGGCAGGTCGCGCTCGGGCTCGCGCAGGTCGTCGCCCATCACGTTGGACAGGCTTCCGATGGGATGGAACGTGGGCTCCACGTCGGGCAAGTCATATTGCAGGACGGGCTCGAGCATCTGGACAGCGTCGTTCATGTAGGACGTCATCTGGGTGAGCTCGTCATCGGTCAGTGCGATCTTTGCGTACTCGGCGATGCCGCGCACGTCTTTCTCGCTGAGTGCCATAGGCGCTCCCTTCCGCATAACAGATAAACCGCTCTAGTATACAAGGCAACGCCACTCGGAGCAGGTGCTTTACCCAAATGCAGCGAAAACGTAACGAGGCCGGCGACTGGCAGGCGGCGGGCCGGCGGTTCCGCAGCGAAACCGCACCGTCCATAGCGAAAACCGTCTCGCCCACAACGAAAAGCATCACAACATTCGACGCTTTTCGTCAAAATCGAGATTTTCATCGAATGTTGTGATGGTTTGGAACCCCCGACCACCACAAAGGTGCCTGTCCCCTTTGTGGCGGTTCTGAAGAATGTCCTATGCCGAGGCCTTGGCCCTGCGGCGCTTGCGGACCGCGTGGATCACGATGTCCAGCAGCAACAGCACAATGGCTACGACCACAATGAGCACGGCGAACTCGCGCTTGCCCCAGTGGCGGCCGGCCAGCGACTTTTGCTTGTCGACGTCCTTCTTGTTGTACTTGGTACGCACGCAATGCACCAGCAGGCGATGGTCGTTCACGCCATAGGGCGTGCAGGTGACGAGCGTCACCTTGTCGGCGCCGGGCTCGATAGTCAGCGACTCCATCTCCTCGGGCAGCACCACCTCGGAGTCCACCATCTTGTAGGCGAGCGTCTTGTTCATGGTGTGCAGCAGTACCAGGTCGCCGGGCTCCAGCGAGTGGATGTCGTCGAACATGCTCAGGTTGCGCATGCCCGAGTGCGCGGTGAGCACGCAATGCGTCGATGTGCCGCCCACCGGCAGGCTCGTGCCCTCCAGGTGGCCGACGCCCGCCATAAGGACTTCTTCGCTCGTGCCGTGGTAGATGGGCATGCTCACGTCGATGGAGGGGATCTCGACCCAGCTCATCATGGGGTCGCGGTCAAAGATGAGCTGTTGAGCGTAGGGCTCGATCTGGTCGGCGGGAAGCTCGGTGGCCTCGCCCGCCAGCCGCTCGTTAAAGGAGCGCGCCTGGAGCAGGATGCGCTCGCGCTCCTCGGCAGACAGCGCGTCCACGGTGCTGGACACGGTGCTGATCTGGTTGAACACGCCCGAGGCTTCGAGCCGGTCCAAGATCCACGGCCAGGTCATAAGGCCCACGCCAATAAGGATGATGACGATGGTGATGAGCCGGTCGGCCCAGCGCGGCAGCCGCTTGCGACGGCGCTTGGGCTTTGGTTGAGGTTTGGGCTGAGGGCTTGAGCCGCCGTTGGCCGCGGCGTTATTGCTCTTCATATGTTTGGCGCCCTGCACCATCACCGGTCACTCCCTTACAACTCAAGTTGTCTAAACAAATAATAGCCGATTCGCGAGCTCATGCACCGGACAACGCAGCCTGACAGCATTGCGCAGCGCGAGTTGGGCCAGCATTTGAGTTTTCAAAATGTCCCGGATCGGCGGGGCGATTCGGGATACAATGTCAATAGAAAACGACGCACCCCGCGTAAGTGTACGAGAGCGCGGGCGGCCTAGTTTTCTGGTTTTGTTAAATGCCCGGGCTCCGAACCCCGGGCATTCTTATTTGCGCTTGTTGCGGCGCAAATGCCTTCTACCGTCCGCACCGCGCGTGCGCCTACGGACCTTAAACCGAACCTCATACGAGTCAAGAAACGCGATGACGAACGTGCCCACCGCCGCGAGGGCGGCGAGCGCGTTAAGGAATTTCAGCATTTGGGGACCTCCGATCGAGTCGTCGGCCGCCCGCGCACGGGATGCGTCGCAAGGGTATTTTACTGCGAGTGTATGCACCAAAAGCTGGTAAACGCAATAATTGCAAACATCTGTTCGATATTCATACGCTTGATCCATCGGACGATGGAGGCTGGCTGCATTGTCCAAAAAGAACGGGGCAGACTCCATTGCGGAGTCTGCCCCGAAAAGAGAGTGGCAAAGCAAGAACGTGGATGGACGAGAAAAGTGTCCGCAAGTCTCATGGCCATCACATCCCACCTGCCAAAGGGATGGGTGAGCGAGCGTTACTCCTGCTCGGACTCCTCAGCCTGCTTACGGCTGCGGATGAGGTGAGCCACACCGATGCACAGCACCGCGCCACCAGCGATCCAAGTGAAGGTCACGCCGTTAAGACCGGTGAGCGGGAGGTTGGAACCCTTCTTGTTCTTGACGGTGAGGATGACGGTGCCGTCAGTCTGAACGCCGTCAATCTTGACGAGATCGGAGGCAGGCGTCGTTCCCGTAATCCTCAACGTATTCAGGTCGGAAGCACCTTCAAGCAACTCGCCCTCTTCCTTACCAAGGCCATCAGCCTCGATGGTGAAGGTAAATTTGGGCAGCGTATTGTAACCACCAGGGGTCTTGACCTCCTCAACGGTATAGGTACCGGCGTCGAGCCCCTTTACACTAATTACGCCATTAGAATCGGTCGTAAACCTATGTGCATCGCCACCAAGCGACCCGTCCCCCTGAACAAACTGCGTGCCCTCCACGCCAGATGCAAGCTCGTCAGCGCCTGTGGCTTTGATGGTAAATTCAACGCCCTCGAGTTTCTTGCTGTTGTCGTCAAAGTCCTTCTTGACAAGCTGGAGTGCATAGGTGTAATCGCGAACGGTATCGGACACGGACTCACCCTTGCCATTGCTCATGGGATTGTTGGAGTAGATGAGCTTGACGCTGTTGGGATTGCCCTCGCCGCCAACAGTAACCTTATCGACCTTCTCGTGGTCGAGCTTGGCAGTATAAGTGACGACGACATTAGAGCGGCCGTCGAGCGTCGCGCTGGCCGCGTTCGCAGCAGCTTTGAGGTCGGCAAACTTTACGGTCAGCGTGTTAGTCGCATCATCAATCGAAACATCGTAACCGGTATCGAGACCAAGAGTCGCGTTGCACGAAAGGGTCGTATTACCGATTTTAACAACGACGCTGTTAGCATCTGCCGTCAGACCGCCAGAAAGCTTATCGCTAAACTCATAATGGTAAGTACCGAACGTAGCGATATTGCTGGCAACAGTACCAGTCAGCTTATACTCAACTTGCTGGCCCATCTGAGAGTCGGCCTTGTCGGCCCAATCGCTGCCGTCGTCGTTTCTGACTTTCTTCACAACTGTGGGAATGCTGGTCTTCTCGGTAACGGTCACGAGAGCGTCGCCGACAACAGCGAAGATCGGCGAAGTACCAGTATTCTTCTTCACTTCCTGATCGGTGCTCAAGGTGCTCTCATCAGTCACAAAGAGATAATAGCCTTGCAGGGCATTTCCGTTGCCATCCTGGGGCTTAAAGACATCGTCGGTGGTAAAGGAAGAACCCGTCTGGTCTACGTTCTTCACGACCGCCTTTGCCAACCCGTTGAACAGATTGTCGTTTTCAATGGGGGTCGTCTCGCCGGTGCCATCTACATGATCGGTCAGATACTTAGCAGCAGCTTGTGCTGAGGAGCTAAGGGTGATATCAGATTTGGGTACATTTGAAAGATAGTTCAGGACCGCATCCTTCGCCTTAGGGCTCGCCCAATCGATGTTCGAAACGACCTTGCCCGACCCGTCGGTTCCATCCACAACATCGGCCTTGAAAATCTGGTAGGCCTTGTACGTCACATCGCCATTCTCATTGTTCTTGTTGATCTTGATGCTATTGGTCGTAGCAGTCGCACCATCAGCAAACGCCATGGTCACCGGGGCCATGACGCCGCCGAAGCTCAGCGCTGCTGTGAGGCCGGCGGTTACTGCCAGGCGTGCGATGTTCTTGCTCATGCTCATCTTCTTTTCCTCTGCTTTCTGCTCGAATTCCATTTGATCTAAATCTGTCTGTCTGTGTCTTAGCATCTACTTCGCTACGTCTCGCCCCGCTCTCTGTGGGGCTGCCAGCTACTCTTTATGGCTGCCACCTCCCCGCTTGACCAGGAGCGCGACCACGATGAGCGCGGCTCCGGCGACCGCTGCGGCGGCCGCGGCGTACATTGCCATATCGCCAGTCGAGGGCATAAAGCCTCCGGTGGTAATGCTAGGGGGTGTGCCGGTGGGCGTGTTGATGAGCGACGCCTCCAGGCTGCCCGTCGACCCGTCCGCGCTGTCGGCGCGCAGGGGCGACTCGGCCGTGATGGTGAGTTTGGGCTTGGCGGCGGCCACCTGGTCGACGTCCAGGCCCTCAGCCTTGACCGTCACGGAGCGCGCGCCCTCAAAGGCGGTGTAGCCCTTGGGCGCCTTGAGCTCGCGGACCTCCAGCTTGCCCGAGTCCACGCCCGAGACGGTCACGCGGCCGTCCTCGCCCGTGGTGACGGTGGCCTTGCCCTCTGCATCCCACGTGCCGTCGGCCGCCAACGTGCGACCGCGGTCGTCGGCGATGCTCAGGACCGCCCCGGCAAGCGGCTTGTCGCCGTCGCTGCCGCGCTTGGTGAGCGCGAGATCCCAGGTGTAGGCGCACGCATCGTCGCTCGGCGTGCGGGTGAAGCCGGCGTCGCCGGACTGGTCGGCGAGGGGAGAGCGCGGGTAGCGCAGGTAGGCCTCGTTGGGGTTGCCCTTCGCGATGCCGTGGTTGCATGCGCCGTTGAGCGGCGCGTCGTACACGGCGACCACGCGGGCGCCCGCGGTGAAGGCGTCGGCCCCGCCGAGCGCGGCGATGAGGTCGCCGGTGCGCACGGTGAAGGTCTTACCGTCGGCCGCTACCTTGGTGGCGCACTGGGCCGTGATGTCGGCCCAGCCCTTCGCGGGCTCGGTGCCTGCGCGGCCGTCCTTGCCGGCCGAGACGGCGTCGAAGCCGCCGTCCGCGCCCGCCGCCACGTACACGCGCATACTCGCGGCGACCTTGAAGGGGTCGAGCCCCGCGCTCATGGTGTCGACGAACTGCACCGTATAGGTGTCGTAGGCCGTGAGCCCGGCCGGGACCGTGGCAGAGAGGCGCCAGTACAGGTCGTCGGCGACCGTGGCGTCGGCGGCCTTCTGCCATGCGGCGGTGCTGTCCTCCAGCACGTGCTTTTGGACCTTGGGCGTCGCCGCCTTGGGCTTGACGGTGACGGCGCTGCCGCCCACCAGGGCCATGATCGGCGCGGTGCCGGCCTCGCCCTGGGCGATGGCGTCGTCGTCGGCGACGATGAGCCAGTAACCGCTGGGCAGCTCGGCCGCCGTGCCCGCGTTAAGGGCCACGGACACGGCGCCAGAGCTCTGGAGGGAACGAGCAAGCTGTGCGCTCAGCGCGCTCGTAAGGTGGGAATCGGCGTTGAGCCACTCGGCAGCTTCCTGCGCAGTGGTCTGGGAATTGGGCATGCCGGCGCCGTGCAGCACGGGCAGTGCGCCGTCGCGCACGGCGTCGCTTGCCCAGGCGAGGTCGGTGGCGATCTTGGCGTCGCTGTCGCCGTCGACGACGTTGGCGCTAAAGATCTGGTAGGCGTCGTAGCTGCTCGCCACGGTGCCGCTCACCGTGATGGAACCAGTCGAGGTCGGCGCGGCCTGCGCGGAAGCGGGGAACACAACCGCGCAGGTGCTGACCACGAGGGCAAGCAGCGCAAACAAGATCGGGAAGGAGCAAACTTTCTTATTCACGACGCTCACCTCCCTTCGCATTCGCCTTGCGACGAATGTGCATCCAGGCCGCAGCAGCGCAAAGCACCGCCGCGCCGGCAAGGTACGTCAGAGTGACGCCCGACATACCGGAAAGAGGCAGAGTGGTGGAGTAGGTGTTGGTGAAGGTGGAGGCGGGAATGGCGTTGGGCGCGGCGTCCTTGCCGATGGTGTTACTCACGGTGTTGCCCATGTCGTCCTTCACCTGCGTGACCGTAGTGGAAGTGGTGAGGCCGGAGTACTTGCCGGTCTTCTCGTCCAAGACGGCTTTCACGGTGACGGCCACTTGGTACTCGGCCTTGGAGTAGCGGAGCTTGTCGATGGCATCGGCGTCGGGCGCGACCTCCTTCACCATGTAGGTGTAAGTCTTGGCGCCCGTCGGGTTCGAAGCGTCGTTCGTGGCGAGGTACTCTTTGGAGAACGAGATTTCGCCAAAAGATGCCTCGATGTCGTTGACCTTGGTGGAGTCTGCGGGAGCGACGGAAATAGTCTTCGAGTCAGGCATAGGAGCGCTATCCTTATTTGGCCCCGTAGCCTCGATGCTGAAGTCGAACGCAACGTATTTACCGCTGGAATCCTTCGGCCAGTCCGTATTACGGACGGATTTAATCACCGGGATTTTCACGGACGTAACGGAGCACGAGTCGGAGATGTACGTAATGCCATCAACGATGTTCGGCTGCTCGTTCTCGATCCACGTAATGGAGCCGCTTGTGCTGTCCACCGTGAACTTGTAGGTGTTCTTGTTCAGTTCGTAGCCAAACGGAGCCTGGGTCTCCGTGAGCGTGTACGTGCCCGGCAGCAAATCGGCCAATGTGAACTTGCCATCCTTGGCGTCGGTATCGGCCCAAGTGGTTTCGCTCGGAGTCGATTGGTCACTCACGGTCCAGGGCTGCGCCTCAGTCAAGCCATCGGCACCCAGTTTCGCAAGCTTCCACTCGGAACCAGCCAAAGGAGTGTGTTCTGCATCGTCCTTCTCCACCTTGGCCCAAGACACCGTACCGGTGATCTTGGTGTTGGCGATGGCACCCGTGGTGTTAGAAGGTGTGAACGGAACCTCGTTCCCGTTCTCATCCACGTAGCCCTGGACATAGTTCACCGACTCACCAGCATTGTTCATGGTTGCGTAGTAGATCTTGTCCGAAACCTGGTAACCCTCCGGCGCCGTCTCCTCTTTGATGTAATAGGTGAATGCCGGATTAGAATCCGAGATCTCCTTACTCGGATCGGCCTTCTGGTTCAAATAGTTGAACTGAAGCTTGCCATCAGTAGAAGCGTAATCGTTGGCAGCGCCATCCGTTACCGTAACGATGGGACCCGTCCCGTTCTTGGCATCTTTGACAGTGCCGTATATCGTCCACGAGGAACCGGGAAGCAGCTTAGTACCATCCGCAGCGTCGACCTTGCTCCATGCAATGGAGGAACCGTCCGGTGTATACGAGCCAGACCACGGGAAGTTGTGACGCTCCTGGTCCATATCGATAACGGAAGCCGAGTTACCCTCACCAAATGCTGCGGCAACCTTCGGGCTGTTCATTGAGAAATCGACGCCCACATAAACGCGACCGTTGGTAGTCACATGGTCGTCGAAACTTCCGTTGGGAACGAGAATCGATCCGATCATAGCCGCCGCAGGATCGTCGTCAGTCCACTTAGCACCGCTGGCTGTGCCACTGTATCCCCAGTCCGCGCGGTCCTCTCCCGCGATGCCGCCTCGAATGGTAAGGCTGGTGGTATCGACGAAGTTCCACATGATGGACTGGGAGGCCAGCGAGTATTTCGCGTCAAGGTCTTTCTTGGCGTACTGACTCTCGTAACCGCGAGATATTTCTGTATCTCCCCACCAGAAGCGCCAGCCGTTGTGGAACTCGACAGGATTAGTACCTGTAACGTTCACGACAATGGATGCGCCTTCGGGGATATTGGTGAACTTAAAGTCGACGCCGCGGTAGTAGACGCCATCCTTCCAGTTGGAGAGCTCGGAACCGGCGATGGTGAAGACCTGTTGCATAGAAGTTCCATCGCCGGTAAAGGTGATGAGTCGCTCGGTGTTGCGAATCTTATTGCTCGGGATTCCGGTATCGAGCGCACCGGAAACAGACTTGCCGCTACCATCGTCGCTACCATCGAATTTGAGTGTATAGCTTGTTCCGTCGTTATTGTACTTGTTGATGACGTAGTTGCTATTAGGCTCTGCAAAGCCGTTGACATCCACCTCGCCGGTATCTTCAAACGAGTCGAGCTGTTTCGATAGCTTCGAGAGGTATCCATTTGTACCGTTATAGCTCGAATAATCGCTACCGTTGACATTAGTCAAATCAACAGCTTTATTGAACAGGGTGCTTTCCAGAGCAGACAAGCCCTCGTACCAATTACCCTGCATTGTCACCACAGACTGGCGTTTATAGTCGCTATCGCGCCAGTATGTGATGGGGCCTGCGATTTGCGCGGTGTAGGCAAAGCCGGAAGGAGTCGCGCCCTCAAAAGGTCTCTGCTGTCCGACCCAAGCGCCTTTGTTCCAAGCGCCAACGGTAGTCTTCCCCGGCAAGTCGCCGCTGTAACCAACGCTCATGTTGGTGATCGCACTGTCGATTCCAGCCACCGCAAGCACGGTGCTGCCGTCGACAGGACGGAACTGGGAACCAAAACCAACGGTGCCAAAGCGGAAACCAGCGCCGCCACTATGATTATAGGGCCAGCTCTCTTTGAGTGGATTCATGGCAAGCTTGCCACGGACCACGGTAAGGCCCTCCGCCTCAGCGGCATATGAGCCGGTGGGGGCGTTGTCCGCATCAAGATCGATAGTGCCGTCGCTCGGCTTATCGCTCGGCTTACCACCGATGTACATGTCGCGGCCGACGTAGGTGGCCACGCCGGGATCAGGGGTTGAGACATTGATATTCGTACCGATACCGATAGACGTGGGAACGTAAATTCCCGGCTTCACGGTGGCCGTCGCTCCCGCTGAAGCCGCATTCGCACTCTGAGCCTGCTCAACACTATTTGAAGAGCCAGACTCGCCGCCATCGGTCTCGTCGCTATTCTGGTTTTCGGCATCCTCGCTGGTGTTACCTACAGCAGCGGACTCACTTGAGGAACCCCCCCCCATCACAGTTTCCTCGGTAGAAACTGTCTGGGCATCGTTGGCAATGGCCTGCGAGATCGGAGGCATGACGAGCGACAGTACCAGGCTCAGTACGGATGCTCCGCACAAAACGCCTGCCAGTACACGGCGCGTCGCTTTATTACTCTGCTTAGATTTGTCCGAATTCGCTTTCATCGATGTCTCCTCCCCAAGAGACCGCGATCTTGCTCTTTCACTATCAAACGTATCTGCGCAATCTGTAATTGCGCACGCTTATAGTTCATATTGTAACGATTGTTTGAACATCTAAGCAAAAATACCGATAGTTTTGTAGCGAATTCTCAATTCTCTTGACATTTGCTCGGATTTACCTTCGTTTATTCGCTATGAAATATCTATTTCTACTGGTAATTAAGCTAGTTATCATTTTTTAATAGCATTTTATTTATTTGCACAACATTTTGCTCAAGAGCAAACATCCCGCTCACGGTCGAAAATCGACCGTGAGCAGTAGGTCATTAACCGGAAGGAATACCCTACCAAACTGATGAGAATATCTTTGACCCATCGGTGGTTAGACGTGTGATGTTCAGACAACTAAATTTAAATTTTTGCGCAGATTTTCGGTATCAATTCGCCCAAATCGCCTGAGGCCACCGCAAAGGTGCCTGCCCCCTTTGTGGTGGTTCTCCCCCGGCGCTACAGCAGATGCTCCTCGATAAAGATCGCGATGCCGTCTTTGTCGTTGCTAGCGGTTACAAAGTCGGCGGCGGCACGGGTGGCGTCGCTGCCATTTGCCATGGCCACGCCCACGCCGGCGTCAGCCACCATGCAGGTGTCGTTGTCGGCATCGCCAAACACGCAGATGTCCTGGAGCTCCATGTCGTTGAGCGCCGCCACGCGCACAAGGCCGCGCGTCTTGGACACGCGCGGATCCATGAACTCGTAGAGCCGCTGCGTGGTTTGCAGAGCCGCTGCCTTAACAGTGTTATCGGCAAACGTCGACGCCCGCTCAATCACCTGCGGCATCACCTCGGGCGCCATGGTAAACATCACCTTGGGCTGCGGCTCGCGCAAAAACTCGGCAAAATCAACCACCTGGTAGGGCACGCCGTCGACGCGCGACAGGTGCTCGACGCACGCGTTGCTCTCGGGTACGTAGAACACGCCGTCTCGGGGGCAGACGGGCGTTGCCGGAAGGTCCGCCATGTGCTTGCAGATGCGCGCGATGGTCTCGCCCGGCAGCGGATAGCTCAGCTCGTTGATGTCGTGCGCGCGGTCGATGACCTCGGCGCCACCGCAGCCCACGAGCACGTCTACCAGGCCTTCGATGCCCCAGAGCTCGTACATGGCCTCGGTCGCGTGGGCGTCGCGCCCGGTGCACAGGCCAAAGAGCACGCCGCGCTCGCGCAGGGCGCGGATCGCCGCCACGGTGCGCGGGGACACCGTGTGCTGGCTCGTGAGCAGCGTGCCGTCGATATCGCAGAACACGGCTTTGATGTGGCTGAAGGTGGTGTCCATGGGGGCCTTTCTGGGTTGTGCGGCGGTGTGGGGTGTGGTCGTGAACGGCGTACATGGTATACCAAGGCGCGGGCGCGGCCTGTCAAAGCAAAAACCACCACAAAGGTGCCTGGCCTCTTTGTGGTGGCCGGACCCGGGGCGCAAAGCATCACAACATTCGACGTTTTTCGGCAAAATCGCGATTTTCATCGAATGTTGTGATGGTTTTTACTGCTTTGCGGCACGATCCAAGTGCCGGCGGCCAAACAGCAGCAGCGCCGCAGGAACCGCCGTCACGACCATGCCCGCCCCTACGAGCGTCTGCTGCACGCCAAACGTCGCCGCCAGCCAGGGGGCAATCGCCAGCGGGGCCACGCCGGCAAACATGTTGCCAAAGCCCATGACCGAGTTGACGCGACCGAGTTGCTCGAGCGGGGCCGTCGTTTGCACGATCGTGTTGTGGAGCGGGTTGACGACGCCCCACGCCACGCCCAGGGCAATCTGGCCGACGAGGGCCACGCCTACGTACGGCGTCCCCACATAGAGCAAACTTCCCAGGCCCACGGACATAAGCGCCACGAGCAGCGTTTTTAGGTTGACCAGATGCGGCGGCAAGCGGAGCGCGACCACGGCGCCCAGCACCGCGCCCACACCGCTGGCCGACGAGAGCCAGCCCATCCATTCGACACCGACGTGTAGGACATCGCGGTAGAAGAACGATTCCAGCGGGTCAAAGGCGCCATAGCCAAAGTTCGAAAGAAAGATGATGCAGAACAGCAGGGCGAGGACGCTGTTGGTGAAGACTGTCTTGATGCTGGTCGCGAAGGTGACACGAGTGGATGCGCTGGGGTTGGAGCTTTGTCCCGCACGCTCCCCTTCCTCTGCCGAATCGGCATCCGCATGCCCGGCGACATGGCTGGTCTGCGGCCTAAAGCCCCAACCAGCGACGAGCGCCAACACGGTAAAGAGCATCATGAGCACGAACACCGCGCGCGACGACGCAGCCGCCGCGACAAAGCCACCCAGCGTGGGGCCAACGATGATGCTCACGTTTGAGAACATGGCGATGGCGGAGTTGATGTCTTTGAGCTCGACGGGGTCGTCGGTGAGATAGGCCGGATAGGATGTGGCAATGGGCTGGGCGAATCCCATCGTAAAGCCCAGAAACACCGCGCCGAGCAGGACGACGCCGGTCGCGCTGCCAAAGGCGAGGATCGCCGCGCCGGTTGCCAGCGTGCCCACGATGCTCAGCAAGAAATGGTGGCACGGACCCCAAGCGTCAAGCGCCGCTCCGCCCGCAAAGGATCCCAAGATCACAAATACATTCATAAACAGGACGGCCAGCGATGTCGCAACGACCGAAGCGCCGTCTGCATAGGTGAGCGTTCCGATGACGCCGATAAAGTAGCTGGTCTGAAAACCGGTATATATGAGGAAGCGCATTGCCACCAGGTGCTTAGCCTGCGCGGACAGCGAAGGGTGAGGTTTTGAGAGAAGAGATACGAGCATGGAGACTCCTTGTTTCATACGAATACGGGCGGTAGGCATTCGCCACCGTCTGTCAAATCAATCTATCCGCATGAAACATTAAGGACGCATCGAGCCCCTTCTCTCCGTTTCTCGCTCAGCGTGAACTACTTGGTAGATTGTAAGGCATCTCACAAAAATCTACCAAAGCAAAGACCACCACAAAGGTACCTGGCCCCTTTGTGGTGGAAGTGATGTTTGCCCAGATAAAACCCGCCAAAATAAACCTGTCCCTTTTTGGCAGGTTAGCCCCGGCTAGGCCAGGTCGGCGCCGTTGGACTCGATAACCTTCTTGTACCAGAAGAAGCTGTCCTTGCGGCTGCGGGCGAGCGTGCCGTTGCCGTCGTTGTCCTTGTCGACGTAGATGAAGCCGTAGCGCTTCTTCATCTCGCCGGTCGAGGCGCTCACCAAATCGATGCAGCCCCACATGGTGTAGCCCATCAGGTCCACGCCGTCCTCGATGGCAATCTCCATCTGCTTGATATGCTCGCGCAGGTAATCAATGCGGTAGCCGTCGTGGATCGAACCGTCCGCCTCGACCTCGTCCACCGCGCCCAGACCGTTCTCGACAATCATCAGCGGCACCTGGTAGCGGTCGTAGACCTCCTCCAAGTAGTAACGCAGGCCCTCGGGGTCAATCGCCCAACCCCAATCGCTCTTCTTGAGGTACTCGTTGCCGGCGCCACTAAAGATGTTGCCCTGCTCCACCAGCGCCGGGTCGGCCGTGGCGGTCGAGCTCATGTAGTAGCTAAAGCTGTAAAAGTCGACCTTGCCGGCGG
>CABURV010000040.1 GCA_902494035.1 uncultured Collinsella sp. | reverse complement strand
CTTGACCAAGGCAAGTTCGATGGTGCAGAGGTAATCCGCCACTTGCTCGAGGCGGTAGTCGGTCATCGAGGTCTTGCGGCGTCGGACGACCCCTTTTGAGAGGACCTTGCCCACCGAGCCGTCTCGCCCACGGAACAGAAGGAGCGCATCCTCGCGACCTTCGGCGACCTGTGCTGCGAGATGGAGGGCTGCACCATCGCGCAGGGCCCTTTCCAAAGCGAAGTGTCGAGCCGAAGTGTTGAGCGTCGGCCCTGAATGTTCAATGGCCGTTGTTTTCTGCCCCTCAAGTGGTGAACTTCTCCTCGGGGCTGTTGATTCCCCCGCGCGCCCCCTTCCGTTCTCTGTGTTCCCCTTATACTCCTTGTACAAGGAGGTAAGAAGTCATGGACAAGACCGCACAGGACAGCTTGGCAAAGAAGCCCGTCGACATGAGGGACAGGATTCTCGAGCATCTCGAGGCCCTCACCTCTGCCGTCTCGCTCGACGACCTTGCCCGTCTGTCCACCTCCGACATCGCCGAGACGCTCATCATCTCCAGGAGTCTGGCGAGCCAGTACCTCAACGACCTTGTTCGCGCCGGCCTTGTGGTTAAGGTGGCGGGCAGGCCTGTCCGTTATTTTCATCGCCGCGCGTTCCAGAAGCGTTTTCAGGTAAAGCTCTCTGCAAGCGAGTACGCCTCGCTCGCCGACCTCATCCAGGCGACGGGAATCGCCGATCACCGCGACTTCGCGCGTGCCGTGGGCTTCGACCTGAGCCTCAGCTCCGTTGTCGAGCAGTGCAAGGCTGCGGTTCAGTACCCTCCGTTTGGCCTGCCCATCCTCTTGAGCGGCGGCGTGGGTGTCGGCAAGTCTTTCCTTTCTCGCCTTGTGTACGAGTACGGCAAGAACCAGGGCTTGCTGTCCCGCGACTCCTCCTATGTGCGCATCGACTGCGCCGGGGTCCCGGACGCCGCCTCGTTCAACGGGCTTCTTGACGAGTCGATCGCGAAATCGCGCGGGGGTGTGGTCTTTGTCAACGGCATCGAGGCACTCTCTCCCTCTGCGATGGAGCACTGCCTTGCGACGGCCCTCGGGCTCGATGCCTCCCAGGATGCGCCGCGCGCTCGCCTCGTTCTTTCGACGGCGCTTTCCGCCGATGACCTGAAGGTTTCCTCGGCCTACAGCAAAATGCCCATCTGTGCCCGCGTCCCCTCACTCAAGGAGCGGACCCCCGAGGAGCGCGAGGATCTCATCTTGAGCTTCCTGCGCAGCGAGGGGTGCCGAATCGGTTCTGATGTGAAGATCAGCCGCGGCGCATACCGTTGCCTCGTGAACGCGGACTTTTCCGATAACATCGCCGGCTTGCGCGCCTGCGTGACGAACTGCTGCGCCAAAGCGTTCCTCAATCGCGAGGGCGACTACGTCGTCGTTCGCCCGTATCTTCTTCCCAGCGGGCTCCTCTCCTCCGCGCAGATCGATCAACAGCCCGACGATGGCGCTCTGATCGACGCGTCCCTGGATACCGCCGAGAGCACAGGGCCGGTCGAGCAGGCGCTCGATGCCCTGTGCTCTCTCGATGAGCGATTCTGCGCCGGGGAGCTCTCTGTCTCCGAGCTCGTCTCGCAAGCTGTCTCCGCTGTGCGCGGCGTTGAGGATCACTTGATCTTCGGCCACGGCGTCGCCTCATCGAGGTCGCGCGCCTTCGAGCGCGTCGTGGGCGCGGTCCTTGCCGACGCAGGTTCTTCTTATGGCATCGAGCTTTCGAGGAAGGTCACTTTTCTACTGGCCCAGGAGATTTGCCTGCAGTTGTGGCCGGGCATCGGCCTGGCTAAGCGAAAGTCTGCCTGTGCGGAGCAAATCTCCCATCTCCTCGGTGCCGTGACCTCCGAATTGCCGTTTGCCTCGAGCGTCTCCGATCAGGTCGCCGCAGACATGGAAGGGGCACTCGGAATCTCGCTCGATCACTTCACGAAGACGCTTCTGACGCTGTGCGTCGCATCGGAGTCTCGCGACGCGAAGGCCCTTCGGACGCTCTGCGTCATCTTGTCACACGGCTACTCGACGGCGACGAGCATCGCCGACGCGGCGAACCGTATGCTCGGCGTGCATGTGTACGAGGCGGTCGACATGCCCTACGACCAGCAGCTGAAGGACATTGTCGGTCCGCTCCAGCGCCTCGTCGACCGTCACTCGTACTGCACTGGGGTCGTGTTTCTTGTTGACATGGGCTCTTTGGAGGAGGCCTATAAGGCCCTCGAGAACGTTACCGACTCCACCATCGGGGTGGTGAACAACGTCTCCACCGGGCTCGCGCTCGAGATCGGGTCCGGGCTGCTCGGCGGCAAGTCCATCGCCGAGGTTCTTGGCGATGCGACCGCCGTGTGCGTGACGCACTGCAAGGTGATCGAGCGCGTCAACCGTGAGGACGCCATCGTCTTCTGCTCCGAGTCCGGGGTCGACGCCGCGGAGAGGATACGCCAGCTCGTCTCGCAGAGCCTCCCGCGCACCATAGGCGCACGCCTGCTCACGAGGCCCTTCAAGCAGCTCGTCACGAACGGGTCGAACGACGCCGTTTTCTCCGAGCACCGCGTCTGCGCCGTCATCGGCACGGGAGACCCCGGGATTGCCTCCGTTCCCTTCGTCGCCCTCGAAGACATTATGTCGACGGCGTCCGCCTCGAAGGTCGATGCCGTGTTCGGCAGGTGGCTTGACGCTTCCGAGCTCTCTTCTTTCCACGAGAAGCTGCTTTCGAACATGACGCTGCAGAACGTTATCCGCTCCATCACCATCCTCGACCCGGAGCGGCTATTCCACGAGATCGAGAGCGCCGTGCACGAGCTTCAGCGCAGAACGGGCGAGAAGATCGGCAGCAACGCCATCATCGGGCTGTACGTTCACCTCTGTTGCCTCGTTGAGCGCCTCGTCACCCGCAACCCCATCGAGACCTACGTCGGCCAGGATCGCTTCGAGGAAGAGCACACCGACTTCATCGAGTCCTTCAGGCAGAGTTTCTCGAGCATCTCGACGCGCTATCGCGTGGAGGTTCCTGTAAGCGAGATCGCCTACGTCTTCGACTACATCAGCGTGAGCGCCGCCCCGGCGCGAGAGGAGCGTCTCGGCTCCTCGAGCCTCCTGTTCGACGAGTGACCCCCGCGCCGTCACGAGCTGACCGCGCGCCTTCAATAATCCGATAACCCCTTGCCCGGCGCGAATCCGGATAGCGCCGAGGCAGTACCGAACGTAAAACTTCATTTGATAGGAGCAAACATGAGTGTTGTTATGGCACGAATCGACAATCGCCTGCTTCACGGCATCATCGTGACGCAGTGGGCCCCGGTGTCGGGCGCGACCCGAGTCATGGTCATCGACGACAAGGTCGCCGGCGACGAGGTCCTGAAGTCCACTATGAGGATGGCGCGCCCCGCGGGCATGGCCGTCTCGATCATCTCCGAGGAGACCGCGCTCAAGAACTTCGCGGCGGGCAAGTACGACCGCGAGAAGGTCTTCGTCATCGCCAAGGAGCCCGAGACGATCCTTCACCTGGTCGAGTCGGGCGTCGAGCTCCCGTCGCTGATCGTCGGCGGCTCGCTCGTCAAGGAGGGCGGCGTCCAGCTCACCCAGCGCGCCTATGCCTCCGCCGAGAACGTCCAGAGCTACAAGGCGCTCATCGCCCGCGGCGTCAAGGTGACGGCACAGTTCGTGCCCGCCGACAAGCCCGTCTCCGTCGCCGACCTCATCTAAGGAGGGATCATGGTCAACTTCACTATCCTGCAGGTCGTCCTTTTGACCCTGCTGGCCTTCATCAAGCACGTGGACTACTACGGCATCCCGATGATCTTCGTCAACTATGCCGTCTTCTGGGGCCTTATCACCGGCGTCGTCATGGGCGACTGGCAGACCGGCCTCGTCATCGGCGGCACCATCCAGCTCATGCAGCTCGGCGTCGCGGGCTTCGGCGGCTCGTCGATTCCCGACTACGGCACGATGGCCATCATCGCCACCGCCTACGGCGTGACCCTGGGCGCGGACACGGGCCTCGCCATCGGCCTGCCGGTCGGCATGCTCGGCATCCAGCTCGACGTCATCGTCAAGATCCTCAACGGCTTCGTCGTCGAGAAGTCCCAGAAGTTCTGCGACGAGGGCAAGTTCAAGCAGATGAACGCCATCCTGTGGGTCTGCCCCGTGCTCTTCGGCCTGTGCGCCGCCCTGCCCGTCTTTGTCTCCGTGACCCTCGGCCAGCCCGCCGTCAACTGGCTCCTCGAGGTTATGCCCCAGTGGTTCCTTTCCGGCCTCACCCTCGCCGGCAAGATGCTCCCGGCCGTCGGCATCGCGATGCTGCTGCGTTACATGCCCACTGGCAAGTACTTCCAGTACCTGCTCGCCGGCTTCTTCCTCTCGGCCTTCCTGAACGTGCCCATCATCGGCGCCGCCATCGTCGGCGTTGCCCTCGCGATCGCGTTCTACCAGCGTGCCGAGAGGGACACCGAGCTCGCCGCCCACGCTTCCGCAGACGCCTTCATCGGAGAGGATGAGTAACCATGGAAAACGAGAACATCACCGCCGTCGCCGAGGGCAAGCCCTCCGGCTACAAGGTCACCAAGAAGGACCTGCGCAACGCGAACTGGCGCTGGCTCATGAGCGTGTGCACCTTCAACTACCAGACCCAGCAGGGCGCCTCAGTCGCCTACGCCCTCTCGCCGGTCCTGAGGAAGATCTACACGAACGACGAGGACTATAAGCAAGCGCTCAACAACCACTTCCGCTACTACAACACCCAGCCTTGGCTCGCCGCCATCATCCTTGGCGCCTGCGTGGCCATGGAGGAACGCGACGGCCTAGCGGCGGCGGACGCCGTCCAAGACCTGAAGATCGGCACCATGGGACCGCTCGCCGGCGTCGGCGACTCCCTGCTCATGACCATGATCCCGACCATCATGGGCTCCATCGCCGCCTACATGGCCATCGAGGGCAACCCCGTGGGAGCCGGCATCTGGTTCGCGCTCATCCTGGCCATCTTCTGGGTCCGCATGCACGCCCTCGAGTTCGGCTACAAGCAGGGCGTGAAGCTCGTCACCGACTTCAGCGAGAAGCTTCCCAACCTCACTGCCGCCGCCTCCGTGCTCGGCCTCACCGTGGTCGGCTGCCTCATCGCCTCGGTCATCGGCGTCACCTGCCCGATTAGCTTCAGCTTCGGCGACGTCTCGATGGAGATTCAGCCGCTGCTCGACAAGATCCTGCCTGCCATGATCCCCGCCGCCATCACGGGAAGCGCGTATTACCTTCTTACCAAGAAGAACGTGAGCATGACGGCCCTCATCCTCGTGGTGATCGTCCTCGCGATGGTCGCCTCCGCCGCCGGCATCCTCGCCTAGCTTCGACCCAAGAGATTGGTGAATCAATGAGAAAGATAGTTGTGGCGAGCCATTCCCTTCTCGCCCAGGGCTTCAAGGACACCCTCGAGTTCCTTACGGGTAAGAGCGACGCCGTCAACGCCGTGTGCGCCTACGTGAACGACAACGGCGAGGGGCTCGACGCGGCGGTCGAGGCGGCTCTTTCGGGCACTGACGAGGTCGTCGTCCTCACCGACGCGCTCGGCGGCAGCGTGAACCAGCGCTTCTCCCGCTTCGCCTCCGACCGGATCCACGTGATCGCGGGTGTCAACCTCCCGCTCGCCATGACGGTCGCGCTCGCGCGCCCCGACGAGAAACTCGACTTCGACGCCCTCGTCGACGAGGCGCGCCAGCAGATCGTCTACGTGAACGGTGCCAGTTCCGCCGAGTGCGAAGACGACGAATAGAGGAGGTCGACGATGAGAGAGTTCCTTAAGGACGTGTGGATGCACGGCGGTGAGGAAAGCCGCGCCATCACCCCCGAGAACATCACGGGCGAGAAGGGCCGTGCCGCCATGTCGGCCAGCCATCTCGGCGTCGGCCGCAAGGGCTCGTGCTGCGTGCCCCTTGAGTCCGGCGAGACCATCACGCTCGCGGACATCGAGGGCCCCGGCATCATCCGCCACATCTGGATGACCGTCCCCGACAAGACCGCCGCCGGCAGCTTCGTCATGCGCGACCTCGTGCTGCGCTTCTACTGGGACGACGAGGAGACCCCCTCGGTCGAGTGCCCTGTCGGCGACTTCTTCTGCAACGGCTTCGGTGAGCGCGCCATCGTCAACTCGATGCCCATCTGCGTGAACCCGACGGGCGGCATGAACTGCTACTTCGAGATGCCTTTCAGGAAGCACGCTAAGGTCACGCTTACGAGCGAGCACCCCGGGTTCATTAAGTACATCTTCTACACGTTCAACTACGCGCTCACCGACGTGCCGGACGACGCCATGTACTTCCACGCCCGTTTTAACCGCGAGCGCAGCACCCGCAGGGGCGTCGACTACACCGTGCTCGACGGCGTGCGCGGTAAGGGCTACTACGTCGGCACCTACATGGCCCTGTGCGCCCTGGAGCGCTATTGGTGGGGCGAGGGCGAGATGAAGTTCTTCCTCGACGGCGACGGGGAGTTCCCCACGGTCACCTCGACGGGAGCTGAGGACTACTTCGGCGGTGCCTGGGCCTTCCTCGACAGGCCGCCCCACGCGCTGCCCGAGGCGCAGTGCTTCAACACGCTGTTCGCCGGCTACCCGTACCGCTCGACGCGCGACGCCACGCGCGACCGCTTCAGCGCGGGCAAGCCGAACCCGAACCCGATGCTCGCGACCAACGACGACGCGCTTCCCAGGCACGGCCTCTACAGGTGGCACCTTCCCGATCCGATCTCGTTCAAGGAGGACCTGCGCGTGACGTTCCAGGACCTCGGCAACGACGACATCAAGCTCTACGAGCGCGAGGACGACATCTCCACCGTCGCCTACTGGTACCAAAGCGAGCCGCACGCCGTGCTCGCCCCGTTTGCCGCAAGGCAGGACCGCGTGCCCAGGTAGGGTCGCCTCGAAACAAGCCAACGTTATGGGCGCCCGCGGTTGACCACGACTGCGGGCGTCCCTTTGTAAGGAGGATCACATGAGCGAAAAGCAAATGAGGCTCGGCACCCTCGAGGCCGGCGGGACCAAGATGGTCTGTGCCGTGGTGTCCGGCGACGGCGAGGTTCTCGACCGTATGGAGACCCCGACGCTTACGCCCGCCGAGACCGTCCCACAAATGGTCGAGTGGTTCGCCGCCCGCGATGTGAACGCGTTGGGCATCGGCGCCTTCGGCCCGACCTGCGTCGACCCCAACGATGAGCGCTACGGTTCCATCCTCCAGACGCCCAAGCTCGCGTGGCGAGGCTATGGTCTTCGCGCCGCGTTCGCCGACGCCCTCGGGATTCCGGTGACCTACGACACGGACGTGAACGTTGCCTGCCTCGGCGAAGTAGTCTTCGGCTGCTGCAGGGGGCTCGAGGACGCCGTCTACGTGACCATCGGCACCGGCGTGGGCGCGGGCGTCATGTGCGCGGGCAGGCTCCTTCACGGCATGCTGCACCCCGAGGCCGGCCACATGCTGGTAAGGACCCGTCCCACCGAGGAGGGACGCTGCGTCTGCCCGAGCCACGCGAGCTGTCTCGAGGGCCTCGCCTCCGGCCCCGCCATCGCCGCGCGCTGGGGAAAGCCCGCGGCCGAGCTCGCGGACAACGCTGAGGTATGGGCGCTCGAGGGGGATTATCTGGGGCAGATGTGCGCGAACCTCGTGCTCATGTACTCGCCTCGCCGTATCGTCCTCGGCGGCGGCGTGATGCACCAGGAGCAGCTCTACGGCATCGTCCGCAAGAAGACCCTCGAATATCTGGGTGGCTACATCCAGACCGCCGAGCTTAAGGACATAGAGAGCTACATCTGCGCCCCGGGCTGCGGCGGCGACCAAGGAATCCTTGGCGCGGCCGAGCTGGCAAGAAGGGCGCTCGCGTAACTTGCGCTCTCTCCGCCATACAACGCGTTAAGGAAAGACGAGCGCTTCTTGCCAATTGGGCGGCAAGAAGCGCTCGTCTTTTGCATTTTTGCCTCTCAAAATCTTATTTTCACGATTTGCATTTTCATCCCGTTGTCACCGACCCTTGCGAGAAACCGGAAAAAGCCGCTGACGGAAGGGTCCCTCAAATCGTTGTAGCCCAGCATATAGCCGCGACTTGTGACCTGCAGACGGCTGTCCCACGTGCCGATTTCCTTGGCGGCATCCGAAACCGCAAAATATGCCCCCACATCCTTGATTTTTGCAGTCTTAAGCCATGTTTTTGCGATCATCTTTACTGCCGTCCGATTGGCAGCATCAAAGACCAGCACGCCGCCGGGGAAAGCGTCCGCCATCCCCCGCACCAGTTCCCGGACCTGCTGGGTCAGAAAGTAATAGAACACCCCGGAGGCAAAGAACACCGCCCCGCCGGAGGTATCGATTTTGCTAAACCATGCGGTGTCTTTCAGGTCGCAGGGGATATTTTGTTCTCGATCCCCAGCGGGCAGTAGCTGCTGCCGCAAGGCAATCACATCCGGGAAGTCCAGATTGTAGATCTTGCATCTACCGTTGTCGCAGGTTCTGCCGGTGTTGTCCAGCCCGCAGCCCAGATTGACCACCGCCGCATTGGGGTGGCCTTTCAGGTAATCCCGCACCTCGAAAGCAAGATCACTCTGCCGTGTGGCCACCTCGAGCGCACCAAAGCGTTGCATCAGGCTGCGGGAGTTTTTCTCTGCCTCTGAAAAGTCGTAGTCGATTTGGTCGAGCAGACGAACCGCTGTTTCATCCCTATAAAGGTTCGGGTACAGCTCCGTACACAGCTTTCGGGAATACAGCGGGAGGATCAGCGTCTCCTGCACGGTGTTTTTCTCAATTTTACATTTCATGGGCTACTTCCTCAGTGAATAAAAACTGTCATAAGTGCCGCCAGCACAGCCGCAATCCAGCACCTTGGCGTTTGGCGCAAGTCGTAGAAATCGAAGTCCCCACCGCGCCACAGGGCTGTGGCCCAGATTCATCATGGCAACCATAAGTTTTCCGCCGAGGCCCATGGGCTTGCGGGCGTTTTCAAAGAACGACATCTGGCCCCTCCGATTTCGTGCATTCCGCATAGGTCAACGGGAACGAGGCATTCAGCACTGCGCTTTTCTGCACCGCCCAACCGTTTTGACGCAGGAAACGTAGGTATTCCTCGCTTGTCCACCTGCTGTGGAGGGGGAATCCCGCCATACTCATGAAAAAGGCTTTTGCCTTGCCGGAAACCGAGTTCCCCGCGTGGGTGAAGGTTGGCGCGATGAGCACGCCGTCGTCCTTCAGCACCCGCCTGATTTCTTGCAGGGCCTTTTCCGGATGCGGCACTATGTGAAGCGCGTTGGACACGATCACCACTTCGAAGGACTTCTGTGCATAGGGCAGGCGGAACATATCTTGTACGGAAAAGTGCAGCTTTGCGGATTGATTGTTCCGCTTTGCTTCAAGGATCATCTTTGCAGAGGCGTCCGTAGCCTCGATGTGCGCCGCCGCATTCACTATGCTCTTTGCGATAAGCCCCGTGCCAGTGGCAACCTCCAGTACGGTTTTTGCTTTCGCTACCGGCCGGATCAGCCCATACATCTTCTCATACGCCGCCCGGTCGTTTCGCATGAAACGGTCATACCGACCGGCGTTCTTGTCCCAGAAACCCTCGCGTTCGTGCATGGCTGTCGCCCCCAAACAGTTAGAGCCATCTAACTGTAACACACGAATCATGCAGTAAGTTAAGGCTAACCTTCTTTTCTTGGCTAAGACGCATCTCTCCGGTTTTCGCTTATAACGGCGCGAGTCAGATACTAGGCTGGAGCTGAAGAAGGAGCTTGGCGGACAGGTAGGTCGATACCGGTTCCCGGAACGGTGATCCAGCCAATTACACCAGGGCTCTAGTCATTGAGTGGGAGTAAGCCGATGGGGCTTTGACCTGCACTTTTGAGTGCTGCACTGTGCCGCTGAGTCTCGTTTTGTACGTGAGTCACGGCAAAGCCGCCAGCGACGGCGGTGGGTAAAAACGATCATCGAGTCTCCGTTCCCGCGTTGGGACGGAGACTTTTTCTTTGTCGTTTCACTCACTTTTACCTGCGATTATTTTCATTTAGTAGCTTGCGTGCTATTCAGGAGTGAAAAGACCCGACAGTGGTCTGATATTGAATGCTCCACGCCCCAGCGTAGGGCAAGAGTAGCCTTTACAAACCCTCTCGATATTAAGTTGACAGCTGAATATAGCTGTTTACCTCGGGGTTATAATCGTCTCAACCATATATTTCCTCTAGATAGGTTGCCCATGATGTTCAACACCGCCGAATCGCTTCTTATTGTCGAGGCCGGAAACACCGGCAAGTTCTCCAAGCTTCTCTACAACATGATTGGAAAGAACGATGACACAGAGGCTGGTCCGACCGGCCCCGTCGACGGCAGCGTCGATGCCTCCATCTTCAACGAGGACCAGTTCGCTCAGACCGCCATCTCGTCGAGTCAGAAGGTCGTCTTCATCGGCTGGCCGGAAGGCACCGGAGACTACATCGATGCGATTCGGCTCGACAACCCCGAAGCCATCGACGAGGAAGGCGTCTACATCGGCGTGAGCGGGAACCACGCCTGCATCACGGTGAATACCGAGCCGCCTTCCAAGGAGGACTACTGGAAGTTCCTCGAAAGGGCAAGGGAGCATGGCATGGAGTTCGATGACCTTCTCGCGGCCCTGCGCCCCGGAGAGAAGGCGGCGGAACCCGAAGAAAGCAATGATTCCAATCCCGTGCTTGGTTTTGCCAAAATGGTAGGCAAGACCCTCGGGAGGGCTGCCGCCGATGGCGCGAACGGCATCAACCAGGCCGTCGTCCTCCATCAGAAGGCGGGCGAGATCCGCGACCAACGCTACCAGTACGCTGTGAAACGCTTCTATCACGAGAAGCTCAGGAGCTTCGTCGAGGCGTAGGGATGAACGATTTCGACAAGGGGTTCGAGTTCTCCGCGCGCCATGCCGCCGCCGTGCCCGCCGGGATGGATGCTGCGAGCTGGGTGAACAGCGTGGAGGCCGCCATCGAGGAGCTGTACTCCGCGATGAACTCCTACGACCACTACAAAAACAGCAAGGCGGCGCAGGACTCCCTCAAGGGATTCCTGGCGGAGGAATGGGCCTTTGGGACGGCGAACGTCGACGCTGCCGTTAAGAGGGTCGACGCCAAGGGCATCAGGCTCGACTCGCACGACCTCGGGTCTGCGGATGTGGCCTGGGGCGCCGATCAGTACCAGCTCAAGTTCCTGACCGACCCGAAGAACATCGCGCGCAAGCTCGCGACGACGCTTCGCGATTCGTACAACGGCAGGCCGAAAAGATATGCGGATCTCTCTTTTGACGAGTGGGCCGTCGAGAAGGGCTTCGCGGGCAAAACCCCAGACGACTTGCTCTACGGCGACATGGGTGGCCTGATCCCGTCGGACAAGCTTGAAGCAGCCAAGCAGTACACGCTGATACGCATCGAGCGCGCGAAAGGCCGCGGCTTGGACGAAGAGGTGCAGCGCTGGACGAAGGTGCGCGACAACCTGACGGACCGAATCGAGACACCTGAGGGCGTCGAGGGCAGGCCCGCCACGAACGAGGAGATGCGCCGAAAGGCGATCGACGTCTCGAACAAGAAGAAGCTCGACCCTGCGGACGACGGCATGACCACGTCCCAGCTAATCGCTGCGAGCGACATAGTGAAGCAATCGCTCAAGGCCGGCGGCACAGCCGCCGCCCTGAGCGCCGCCCTGAGCGTTGCCCCCGAGATCTACCGCGCCATCGATTACCTGATCGCGGAAGGAGAAATCGACGACGAGCACTTGAAGTCCATCGGGACGGCGGCATGCGCCGGCGCCACCAACGGGTTCGTGTCCGGATCGGCGACCGCGGCAATCACTGCCGCAGCAGCAAAGGGCGCCTTCGGCGAGACGGTAAAGGCCGCCGCAATGGGATCGAGGGGCGCGAACGTCATCGCATCACTCGTCGTGCTAGCCATGGAGACGTGCCGAAACTCCTATCTCGTGGCGTCGGGGAGGATCGAGCCCGTCGAGATGGCGAGCAACATGGGCCAATCCGTGTTCTCAACCGTCATGATGCTCGGCGGAGCCGCTGTCGCGACCGCCCTGACAGGCGGGGCGACCCTCCCTGTGCTCATTGGATCCTTCGTCGGCGGAGCGGCGGGAAGCATGGCGTTCAAGCCCGTCTCGTCTTGCGTCATGAAGGTGCGCGTCGATTCCGGCGTCACATTCTTTGGCCTCATCGAGCAAGACTACGAGGTTCCCAAGCACCTGCTTTCGATGCTCGGCATCAAAGGGGCGAGCATTAAAACGGCAAGGGTAAAGACAGCCGCCGTTTCGACGGCGCCCCGACTCTCTGCGCCATCCGTGAAAACGGCGTGCCTGCACACCGCAGACGTCGTCTTCTTTGAGCGAGGGCTCGTCGGCGTCAACAAGGTTGCATATTCGTAGGGCGATGCCGGTGCGCATGAAGCGACCTGCGGTTTCGCGAATCAATCGAGCCATTCCTGAACCCGCGAATAAGGGGTTGATTCGCACATCGGACACTTAAGACCTCGCGAACAGAATGCATGCGCTACAATGCAAACCAGTTAGCCTCGGTACGACCGCTGATGCAAGTCGCCGGGGCTCACTTGCCTCAGCAGGCAAGTTGCCCGTACGGAACACGCCGACAATCGGCGGGGGCATGCTGCACCTCGGAATCTCCAGTGCCAGAAACCCACTCGCGTTGCGGGAATCCTTGCATAGCCGGCTTAGATCTGGTATAAGAATTTTGGTGGCTGTTTCAGCTACCTCCAAGTGCCGGGGGCTTATCCCCCGGCTTTTATTCTATCCAGGGGCATATATTGGCGCGAGACCTGAGCATATTCGTCGACGAGAGCGGCGATCGGGGCGGAAAGGCCCGGTACTACCTTTTGACCCTCGTGGTCCACGACCAGTCGGAGGGCATTGCCGACAAGGTCTCCCGATACGAGCAGTCCCTCGCCAGCTCCGACCTCCCGAACATACCGTTTCATTCTGAGCCGCTGCTGAACGGCCACGGGCCGTACGAGGGGATCGACCTGCGGGCGCGCAAGAAGATGCTGTACTCGTTCAACGTTCTGGTTCAGCGCCTTCCCGTCTCCTATAGAACGTTCGTCTACCGCAGAAGCGAGTTCGAGGATCTGGCGAAGCTCACCTCGCGCATGAAGCGCGATATTTCGGGCCTTTTGTTTGATCGCTTAGAATTCTTTCAAAGCTTCGACGAGGTGAAGGTCTATTACGACAACGGCCAGGACATCGTGAAGCAGGCGCTCGACCAGTCGATCGGCTTCGTGCTTTCCAAAGGGGTCGTCGAGCGGCGCAAGACTTCGATGACCGACTACCGTCTCGAGCAAGCAGCGGACTACCTCTGCACCATCGAGCTTGCGGCGGTCAAGTACGCGGCGAAGGAAGACGGCGAGACTTACAACAAGTTCTTCGGCGGCATAGGCACGTTCAAGAAGAACTGGCTCAAGCAAGCGCGCCGCAAGATGATCAAGTAGCGGGATGCTGCCAAGGGGGCTTTCCCGCCCCTGTCCTCTGATCTTCCGAATCACCCTTTTCCAAGCCACTCGCTACGAATCCCTACGGAAACCCGGGAGTGATTAAAAAGGCGACCTGCGGTTTCGCGAATCAATTTAGTCATTCCCGAAATCGCGAATCAGAGGACTGATTCGCCCAAATTGCGCACGAATCAGTCCTCGGGCGGTACGACGCGACACGCATCGACAACACTCGGACTGGATTAGTTATCGAGTGGGAGTAGTAATAGAACATTTGCTCTGTTTTTTCATACGGTTTCGTACGGTCCGATGGCGACCGATGGGGACGTTTCGGAACCGTCGCACCTGCAAGCCACATGGTTTCACAATCGGGCAAAAACTCAGAAGGCTCCTCGAGAAAAACGAGGAGCCTTCCTGTTTCCTTCGGCGCGGGCGGATCGGGACCGAGCGCCGATCTAGAGGCACTCGGTCAGAATCTGGAACACCTCGCTGCGCTCCAGTTTCTTGGCGCAGCCGCCGGTGAGCACGCAGGTGTCCGCAACCTTGTGCAGCGTCTCGTTGGATGCGTCGGAGCCCATCTCGGCGAAGCTCGTGGGAAGCCCCATCTCGCCGATGAACGTCTGCAGGCGGTCGATGCCCTCGAGCGCCACCGTAAGGTCGTCTTTGCCCTTAGCGTCGACGTCCCACACCTCGCGTGCCCAGCGGGCGAACTGCGCGGGCGCCTCGGGGGCCAGGTGGCGGTAGAGCGCAGGGTGGATGACCGCGAGGCCCATTCCGTGGTTGGTGTGGGTGTACGCGCCGTACTGGTGCTGGATCATGTGCGCCTGGAAGTCCGTTGACTTGCCGATCTTGAGCACGCCGTTCTCGGCCATGGCGGAGTCGTATACGAGCTCGCTTCTGGCATCGAGGTTCTGGTCGTCGTCCGCGATGATCCGCATGTTGCGGATGACGTTACGCTGGATGGCGAGGTTGATGTCGTCGGTGACGTTGCGTCCGCGCGGGCTTCCGAAATAGCTCTCCATGCAGTGCGAGAGCGTGTCGAACGCGCCGCTTATGAACTGCGCGTGTGGTACGGTGAGCGTGAGTGCCGGGTCGAGCGCCGCCCACATGGGCATCGCCCCCAGATAGGCGCCCTTCACGTGCGTCTCCTCGTTGGTGATGACGGCGCCGTTGTTCTGCTCGGCGCCCGTGCCGGAGAGCGTAACGATGCATCCCATGGGGATGAACGAGCTCGGCATCTTGCCGTCGGCGTGCTCGAACGTCTCGATGTCCTCGTCAAGCATCGCCTGCGCGGAGACCACCTTGCAGCAGTCGAAGACCGACCCGCCGCCGACGGCGAGAATGAAGTCGACCTGCTCCTCGCGTGCGAGCGCGGCGCCTTCCTGGCACTTCTCGTAGGTCGGGTTGGGCATGATGCCGCCGAAGTCCACCACGCGCTTGCCCGCGCTCGTGAGCTTATCGACCACGTGGCCGTAGACGCCGGCTCGCTTGACCGAACCTCCGCCGTAGGCGAGCATCACTGTCGTGCCCATGGCACCCATCTCGGCGTCGAGTGCCTGGTCCATGGCCCCCTCGCCGAAGTAGTTCCTGACCGGGTAGTCGTACGTGAATGAGTTCATGGCAATTCCTCCTAGTAAGTTATCAGTGCGGTCTGACGCTCGTCTACACGTTGCGCACGAGCCCGGACATCCATTCGATGGTGGCGGGGTCGTGGTGGTCGAAGAACGCGCTGCGCCCGGTGTCGAGCGCGGCGATGGCGACCATCTCGTCGTCGCCCAGCGCGAAGTCGAAGACGTCGAAGTTTTGCTCCATGCGATCGCGGTGCGTGCTCTTAGGGATACAGACCACACCGCGCTGCAGCAGCCAGCGCAACACGACCTGGGCGACCGTCTTGCCGTGCGCCTCGCCGATGCGAGCGAGGACCTCGTTGCGGAAGAGGTCGTTTCTGCCCTCCGCAAAGGGCGCCCAGCCCTCCATGGCCACCTCCTTGCCGGCCATGTACTCCTGCGCCTCGCGCTGCTGGAAGAACACGTTGCACTCGACTTGGTTCACGGCGGGGGCGATGCGGTTGAACGAGATGAGGTTTGCGAGGTGATCGGGGTAGAAGTTAGCTGTGCCTATGGCGCGGATAACGCCCTGCTCGTAGAGCTCCTCCATGGCGCGCCACGCGCCGAAGACGTCGCCGAACGGCTGATGGATGAGGTAGAGGTCGACGTAGTCGAGCCCCAGCCGCTTGAGCGACGCGTCGAAGCCGCGCTTGGCCCCCTCGTAGCTCACATCCGACATCCACAGCTTGGTCGTCACGAACACCTCGTCGCGCGGCAGGCCGCTCGCACGAATGGCG
>CABURV010000039.1 GCA_902494035.1 uncultured Collinsella sp. | reverse complement strand
GGGCGGAGTCCAGGCCGCAGCCCGAGCCGATGATCTTCTTGGGATCGTAGCCGGTCAGGTGCCACAGCTCGGTGCACACGACGTCGCAGGGGTTGGAGATGCTCACGAAGATGCCATCAAAGCCGGCGTCGACGATGCGCTTGGCAAAGGTGCGGGCGGCGTCGGTGGTAAAGAACAGCTCGCCGTCGCGGTTGCCGGCGGCCAGCGCGACCTTGCCGGCGGCGTTGACGATGACGTCGCAGCAGGCAAGCTCCTCGTAGTGGTCGTAGCAGTTGACGATCTTGGTGTTGTACGGGACAAACGAAAGGGAGTCGCGCAGGTCCTGGACCTCGGACGTCACCTTGGCCTGGTTGATATCGCACAGGTACAGCTCATCGGCAATGCCCTGCATGAGCAGACTGTTGGCAACATGTGCTCCTACGTGGCCCTGGCCGACCACACCGATCTTACGCGTCTGGTACATATATGTATCCTTTCGGCCGAGTTTTTCGCGTCGAACCATTGTAGCGTCCTGCTGTTACTTTGCTAGGCTAAAGTGCCGTAGATTTTGGGACATGCCTTAATCTCTACTTTTGGAGTGATTTGGGCCGTTGACGGCATCGCTGGGCGATGCGCTCGCGCGGATGGGGCCGGTCGTTGTACCATAGCTGCAACTGACTCGTAAGGAGCATCCATGCCCATTCGTATCCCCGACGCTCTCCCTGCAGCCGCGCAGCTCGAGAGCGAGAACATCTTTGTCATGACCGAGTACCGCGCGCTGCACCAGGACATCCGTCCGCTGCGCGTGCTCATCCTCAACCTCATGCCCACTAAGATCGCCACTGAGACGCAGATCATGCGCAAGCTCTCCAACACGCCGCTGCAGGTGGAGGTGGACCTGCTGCGCACCAAGACGCACGAGGCCACGCACGTGAGCGCCGGCCACCTGGAGACGTTCTACCGCACGTTCGACGACATCCGCGACATCCACTACGACGGCCTGATCATCACGGGCGCGCCGGTGGAGCAGATGCCGTTCGAGGAGGTCGACTACTGGCCCGAGCTCTGCCAGATCATGGATTGGTCCACCACGCACGTGCACTCTACGCTGCACATTTGTTGGGGCGCGCAGGCAGGGCTGTACCATCATTACGGCATCCAGAAGTACGACCTGCCGGCAAAGGCGAGCGGCGTGTTCGAGCATTATCTGGTGAAGCCGCAAAGCCCGCTGGTCCGCGGCTTTGACGACCGCTTCTATGCCGTACATTCGCGCAACACCGACGTGCGCCGCGAGGACGTGGAGGCCGAGCCGCAGCTTGAGGTCGTGGCCGTGTCCGACGAGGTGGGCCTGTACATCGTCAAGTCGACCGACAGCCGTCGCTTCTTTGTCTTTGGCCATCCCGAGTACGACACCGATACGCTGCGCCTGGAGTACGAGCGCGATGTGAAGCGCGGGCTCAACCCGGAGGTGCCGGCGCACTACTTTCCGGGTGACGACCCCTCCGCCGAGCCGCGCAACGTCTGGCGCAGCCAAGCTCAGCTGTTCTACACCAACTGGCTCAACTACTACGTCTACCAGACCACGCCCTACGACCTGGCCTGCGCCGGCGAGGAGCACTAGGCTGCGATGGTACTGCTGTAGCCGTGGCTGATATGGCGGCGATTAGGCGCTGATGATGTGGGGTAGCGGCAGGTCGTGAGCGTCGGTGGGAACGCGGTCGACACGCTGCTCGTCAAAGGCGATGCCGATGATTTGGCATGCGGGCGAGAGCATGGGCAGATAGCGGTCATAGCAACCGCCGCCGTAGCCCAGGCGCGCGCCGGTTTGGTCGAAGGACACGAGCGGCACAACAATCATGTCGAGAGCCTCGGCAGGCACGATGGGGAAGCGGTCGCTGTCGATGTCCGTGGCCGCAAAGGCCCGCGTAGGGTGGGCGATAAACGGAGCCGCGGACGCATCGTCGGCGGCAACTGCCCGCATACACATGCGCTGGCCACAAGCTGCGGCATCAATTGCCGAGAGCATGCACGGATAGGCTACGCGCCAGCCGCGCACGGCGGCCGCAGCGGCAAACGCGGCAGGGTCTGCCTCGGAACCCATCGCGGCATAGACGGCAACGATGCGCGGCGCCGCGGCATCCAAGCGGCCCAGCAGCTCAACCAGCCGCGCACAGATATCAGCAGACTTCGCCGCCCGCAAGTCCAAATCAAGAGCATCGCGCTGGGCAATCACCGCCCGCCGCAACTCAGCCTTGTCCATCCCAACCTCCTCTAGCAAACCTGCCAAAAAGTGACAGGCTTATTTTGGCTGGTTTTATCTGGGCAAACGTCGAAGCCGCCACAAAGGCGCCCTGTGTGGCGGCTTCGACTCGACGTTGGCTTCACAGCGCCGCAGCGATCGCTTCAGTCACAAACTTATTGAGTGACTCACCCTTCTTTGCCGCTGCCAGCGCTGCTTGCTTGTGGAGCTCAGAGCCCGTTCTTACGTTGAACGAGCCCTTAAAAGCCCGCTCGGGTTCCTTGCCCTTCTCGGCGCAAAACTCAAGGTAATCGTCGACGGCGTCGTGGAAGCATTGCTCCACTTCTTCAGCCGTGGAGCCTTCAAATACGATTGCGTCCCTAATGCCGGCGACCATACCTGTTAGCACATGCTGTTCGGCATCGAACTCGACCGGGGCGAAATAACCCTTGTATGCCAAAACGTTACTCATGACTACCTCCGACATCTTGCAGAAAGCGAACGATGTTTCGAATGGTCCCCGCTGTCAATTCGTCAGATGGATGAGGCGCGTGCATTACGAACATCCTGCCATCTGATGGCCTGTAGAAGCGAACGCGCGATCCGGACGTCTTGCCTTTGCTGTCCATTTCAAAGCCATATGAAGCCATAACTTTAAGAAAGTCAGCAAATCTATACGTTGAAGGACAGCTAAGCAGCTGGGCGATGAGTTTATCGGATCGAGTCATCCCGCCTCACATTCTGCAACTATATTCTAGTTGCAATTTCAGTTCGATGCAAGCACCTCTACTATAGAACATGTGTGCGTATAGAACAAATGTTCGAACTACCACGAAGGGCGCCTGTGAACTGCGCCCTTCGTGGTAGTTTTGCTTGCCGTGCCTTAGCCCAGCAGGTCGATGACGTTGAAGCCGGCGTTGCTCTTGGCGATGACGTCGCGGCCGCCAAAGACGCAGGTGGGTGACTCGGCTGCGATGCGCGTTACGTCGGCGCCGAGCGAGCGAAGCTCACCGGGCGTGGCGGCGAGCATCTGGGCGCGGCGCTCCTCGCGCGCATGCGGATCGAGCCCGGCCAGGTAGGTCGTGTTGCGGCGCTTGGTGAGCGCGTACGGCTTCACCGGCGCGTCCATGCCGCTCACGCAGCTCACGATAAAGCCCTCAAAGGCGGCCTCGTCGGGCTCAAAGCTGCCGAGCCATTCGCCTGCGCGCGCCACGCGCTCAATCGAGGGGTCGATTGCCGGGTCGCGGTAGGTGTAGAACGCCGCCTGACGCTCGCCGGCCGCGCGGAATCCGCAGCCGTACGCGCCGCCCTTAACGCGGATCTCGTTCCACAGATAGTCGTAGGAGAGCGCGTTGGCGGCAACCGCCCAGGCGCCCGTCACGTCGATGCCCAAGCGACGCGGGTCGCACGCGCTTGCCGCAAAACAGATGTCGCTGGGGATGACAAAGGCCTCGTGGCGGTCGCACGGCGTCGGCACCACGAGCGCGTTGCGGCCGGCATCGGCGCCGTCGCCAGCGCCCAGCTCCAGGTCGCCCGCGGCGGCCCAGTATGCGTTAAAGTCCTCGTCGCTGCCGGTAAAGCTCGCCAGGCAGCCATCGGCCACAAAGATGCGGCCTGCCAGCTCGGCAAGCTTGGTACGCAACCCGTTCACGCGCTCGTCAAAGTGGTCGAGCAGGTCGCGCAGGAACAGATAGAAGTCCACGCCCGAAAGCTGCTCGCGCACCACGGCCGAAGGCGAGCTGTAGCTCATCGCGCGACCGAGCGCCGCCGAGTGGCCGTTGTTGATAAAGCCCTGCTCAAGCCCAATGCGAATCTGTGTGAGCACGTCGCGCACGCGGTCGGCGTCGGCATCTGCCAAAAGCGTGCTCGACCATACCTCGCGCGGCAGACTCGCCAGCGCATCGATCTTCTCGGACAGGGCGCCGGCGCTCACCAGCAGGTAGGGGCGCACGCCGTCCACTTCGGGCTGCGTCATGACCTCGGTCGTAAAGCTCAAAAAGCCGAGCTTGCCAGCGAGCAAGTTGTCGAGTTCCTCGGCCGAGTGCTCGCGCGTGGGCAGCTGCTTAAGCAGGCGGCAGAGCAGTGTCACATAGGGCAGGTCCTCAAACGCGACGCAGTTCAGGTCGAAATACTGCATGGCGTAGGCCAGACGGTTGGTGGGGATGCCGTGGCGCAGGCAGGGGATGGGCACGGTCGTGTCCACGATCAGTGGCGGCTCGGGGCGCGCCTCGCCAATGTCGGACACGCGCAGGCGCGGCAGCGTGGCCTTGGCCTCGGGTGTGTCTTCCGCCTCCTGCGCGGCACGCAGCGCGGCCGTGCGCTCGACCACGTCGGTCAGCTCGGCATCGGTCATGGCATCGCGCTTGGCTGCCAGCTCGGCGGCCTCGGCACCCTCCGAACCCTCGGCGGCGTCCACCGGCACCAGCTCGACCAGTGCCATGTGGTCGTTTTCCAGCACCAGCTCGCGCAGCAGGTCCTCAAAATAGCTGCCGTCCAGCTCGCTACGCAGCTCCTCGTACACCGGGCCGTACTTGAGCGCCAGCGTCGCGGCGTCGTCATCGTAGAGCCAGGTGCTCAGCGCGTCGCACGCAATGGCCACGCCGTCGGCGATGCCATAGTCACGCTGGCGCAGGTCGTACTCGTTGCTGCTGATGATGGCTTCCAGACGCTCGCGCGGAACTCCGTGCTCGCACAGGTCGCGGCAGGCGTCCTGGAACACGCGACGCAGCTCGCGCGCCACACCGGGCTGTGCGTTTTGCAGCATGATGAGCTCGTAGGGCTGCAGGCTCTCGGCCGCGGTGTAGCTCACCACGTTGCCGCCCAGGCCGGCGGCCAGAATGGCCTTCTTAACCGGCGCTTCGTTGGAGCCCAGCAGCGCCTCGAACAGGATATCCGCCGCGATCGTGCGCTTGCGGTCGAGCGCGCTGCCCAGCACAAGGCCCAGGCCCACCAGGGCGTTCTCGGGTGTGGTGGCCATCTCGATGCGCTTGTACTCGCAGGTCACGGGCGCCTGCGCGTCCAACGGATTGGGCGCCAGCGTGGACGGGTCCTCGCCGGCGGCAACGGCAGCGTCCATGCGGCGGCTCGCGGCACTCGGCTGCGACAGATAGCGCTCGTCCAAAAAGGCCAGTGCGCGGTCCACGTCCAGGTCGCCGTAGAGCGTGATGTAGGAGTTGGAGGGATTGTAGTGTCGCGCGTGCGTGTCCAGGAACTGCTCGTAGGTGAGCGCAGGGATCGCGCGTGGGTCACCGCCGCTCTCGTGCGCATAGGCGGTGTCGGGATAGAGCGCGGCGTTGACGGCATCGTCCAGCACGCTCATGGGATCGGACAGCGCGCCCTTCATCTCGTTGAACACCACGCCGTTATAACGCAGCGTGCCCTCGTGCAGGCTCGCGGCGCTGCTGTCGCCGTCGCCCTCCGGCAGGTCCAGTTCGTAGTGCCAGCCCTCCTGCTCAAAAATGGTGGGCTTGGTATAGATGGCCGGGTTGAACACCGCGTCCAGGTACACGTCCATCAGGTTGTACAGATCCTGCTCGTTGGTGGTGGCAACGGGGTAGATGGTCTTGTCGGGGTAGGTCATGGCGTTGAGGAACGTCTGCATGGAGCTCTTGATCAGGTCGACAAACGGCTCCTTGACGGGAAACTTGGCCGATCCGCACAGCACCGAGTGCTCAAGAATATGGAACACGCCGGTGGAATCGGCCGGCGGCGTCTTAAAGCCAATGGCAAAGGCCTTGTTTTCGTCGTCGCACGCCAGGTACAGCAGACGAGCGCCCGAGGCAGTGTGTCGCAGCACGTAAGCGTCCGAGTCGAGCTCGGGAACGGTCTCGCGGCGCTCGACGGCAAAGCCGTGGCAGGTAGTGCCGGGCACCAGCAGTGCAGCGGCTGCGGCGCGCGGGTCGGTTGAGGTGGTGGGCATATGCAGTCTCCTTTGACGCCCCAGCGGGGGCGAATCGAGTCGAATCCTCGAGAGTATACCCATATGGGGCCGCGACCCTGCGGCGAACTGGAGACGATGCCAGCGGATTGGGCGAAGGGCTCGCGTGCCCGCCGCACGAGCGTGGAAAATTGGACACTCGCCAAACGAGAGTGGATATTCGGACGGACGAGCGAGGATTTCCGGATACCTATCGAACGAGAGTGGATATTTGGACGGAATTTGCCGCAAAAGCCCCAAAAACCGTCCAAATATCCACTCTCGATATCCGACCGTCCGAAAATCCTCACTCGTCCATCACTCGCGTATCTCTCGTCCCTCATTCGTCTCTAATATGAGAGATGACAGGAAGATGAGAGAAAAATATGAGAGATAACTGAGCAGCAAAGAGACAGGCAATCATGGTATTGTCTCAATACCAATTGTTCTACCAGCAAAAATATGTATAAATGAAGCAAATGGTAGACATTCCATCTCTCATCTATCTCTCTATCTCTAAGCCGAGAGATAGAGAGATAGATGAGAGATAACTGAGAGACGAGGGAAATCTATCCGCGGCATTCTCCGCAGGACCGAGCGAAAGGACGTGCAGATGAACGAAAACGAGCTGACCGGTCTGCTTGAGTCTTTAAGGCGTATGGACTCGGATGATCTTAACGTCGAAGTGAAGGAGAGCGCCACGACGCTTTCCCGCGATGTGTGGGAAACGGTGAGCGCATTCGCGAACACTGCCGGCGGAATCATCGTGCTCGGAGTGAGTGAGCGCGCAGGTTTTGTCCCGGTTGAGAACTTCGAGACCGAGAAAGTGCTCAACCAATTTGTGTCAGGCATGGGTGATGCGGGCGGTCGAGGAAAGCTGGCCAATCCGCCTAAATACACGATCGAGCGAGTGGAGCTTCAGGACGTCATCGTTCTCGTCATTACGATTGAGGAGCTCGATCCGTCGAGCAAGCCCTGCTATGTCATAGAGCGGGGCGCCCAGGGCGGCAGCTACAAGCGCATCGATGACAAAGATGTGCCGCTTTCATCGACCGAGGTGCTCGCATTGGCGTCATACGGTCGAGCGACTCCGAGCGATCGGGACGCGGTGGCGGGTGCGGGCGCGGACAATCTCGACGAGACGCTGGTCGACCGTACGATAGATCGGGCTTTCTCGTTGACGCCCCGGGCAATGCGCGGCGCGCCGGACAAACAAACGAAGCTGGAGCGCCTAAATATCCTTGATTCCCAGGGCAATGTCACCAAGGCTGGACTCCTAGTTGTGGGCACCTACCCTCAGCAGTTCTATCCCAAGCTCTTCATTGACGTGGCTGTCCATGCGGGAACTCAGAAGGGCATGGCGGGGTCGCTGAGGTTCATGGACCGCACAATCTGTGAGGGAACGTTGGGCGAGATGATCTCGGATGCCGTCGCAGCCGTCGCCAAGAATTTGCGGCGAACCTCGACCGTCCAAGGCGTCTCGCGTGTCGACTCGCTTGAGATTCCCGAGGAGGTTCTGCGCGAGGCAATCGCCAACGCCGTAATCCATCGAGAATACGGGGATCGGTTCTGTGGACAATCGATTGCCGTCGACGTCTTTGATGATCGTGTCGAGGTGACAAATCCTGGCGGCCTTTACGGGGGAAAGACTCGCGAGAACTTGTTTGACGGCAGCTCCCGATGCCGTAACGCGACGCTTGTGAAGCTCATGTCGATTGTCCCGCTGCCGGATGGCGCAGGTTCGCCGGCTGAGGGCAATGGCTCGGGCATCCCGATGATGATCGATGCCATGCGCGCGCATGGTCTGGCCGGGCCCCTGTTCTGCCCGGGATTCGATCGGTTCAAGGTCGTACTTTACCGTTCAAAGATCGAGCCGGTCGATCATGGCGGGGGCTTAATTGTGACGGCACTCAAACACTACGGCGAGCTGGGGACGCGCGAGCTGGCAGAGCACACAGGGCTCACAATTTCCCAGGTTAGGTCGCGCGTCAACGCGCTCATTGCTCAAGGCGAGCTTGAGCCCACGGCGCCGGCGACGAGCCGCAACCGCAAGTATCGACTGTCGGAGCGCGTGGGATAGATGCGTTAGTGGACGAGGCGACCCAATAATCGACCCTCGATTGGCGTCCATTAAGGTAAAGCGGTTGTTGCCCAGTCGACGGTGATGCTAAAGACTCGGCTTACGCCGGCATGGCCCCGAACCCGTCTATCAGGAACAGCCTAAGAACCAGCTTGATGACATTTCCCGGTTTGACTTCTGCCGCGTCAAAGACGTGGCGCTCGGCGAGCTCGCTGCAGTATGCATAGATGTCGCGGATAAGGTCCGCGCCCGAGAGCGTAAACATGTAGCCTGCGTCCGAAAGCGCATTGGGCGCGGCAGGCAACTTGGCCATGTGGCAGAACGTTTGCAGGTCGGGCGCCATAACGTTCTGGTAGTCGAGGTGGCCGTTGGCATCCTGCGCGGCAACCTCCAATTGGCGCACAAAATCCAGCGCCGCCGCTAACACAAAGCTCGGCGTAGGCGCATTGACGTCCTGAGTGGTCGCCACAAGCCTGCCCGCCGCCTGCGTGACAAGCCAAGCGACCTCGCGCTGGCAACGCACGGCCTTGCGCGTAACCGGCTTGATGGACGAAGAAGAAACGCTTCCCTTAGGCGGATTCGAAACAGCCACAAGAACCTCCCATGAACGACCCGGCCCAACAAGCCCGGATGAAACACGTGCTACATCAGTATACAGGGAAGTGGGGTAGCGGGGTACAAGCGCGCCAGCGGCAAACCGAGAGCATCAACGATGTGCCGATCGCGGAATGAGATCTCGTAATAATTGACTCTCGGCCATATTATTGAGGGGCATGACTCGCGTTCGTATGGTTGTAGGTGCTGGCGATGAACGACATTGACCTTGCTGTTCCGTTGATGGATGGACCAAGCTATGACCGCGCCTGCAGTCTCGTGCCTTCCGAATACGTTGAGGCATGGGAGTGGTTTCTGGGTGAGGAACAGCGCGGCGGCGTTTGGACCAGCCTTCCGCACCACACCAAGGAAGATAGTCCTCAGTATCAGTACCGTTTGAGAATTGGCTCGGACTTCTTTCCCGTAACGCGGGATTCAGGGATCTTCTGGCCGGGCCAGGATCGGGTGAAGCAAGATCCCAATAAGATCTTTGCGCTTTCGGTCCATAACTCTAAAAAGAGCTTCTACACCGATGTGCCTCCGCTCTATTTGGATGACGGTACGTGGGTCATTAAGTATTCGGTCCAAGCGCCAGGAGCCGTTGGTTCTCGAGACCAGAATTACAACCGTAAAATGCTCAACTGCATGGAATGTGGCGTCCCAGTCGGAGTCATATTTGCAACCGAGGTGGGCTATAAGGTGCTCGGCCTTGCGTTTGTTGAGCGGTTCGAGCCCGAAAATGGATGGTTTGTTCTGCACGGTCCTGTTCATAAAGGCGGACCGGACCCTCGTTTTGCGCCCGACATGAGTTATCTGAAGCACATACCCGTCGATATTGAGTTTGCCGGACAGGGTGCGACCGACGACGAAAAGGTCCGCTATGCGTTAAGGCGCGAGCGATTGGGGCAGCAATGGTTCCGCAAGCAGCTCGTTGCCGCCTATGATGGCCGTTGCGCGGTGTCGGACTGCGGCGTCAGTGAAGCTCTGGAGGCTGCACATATCGAGAATTACTCGGGACCCAAATCGCAGGTTGCCAGCAACGGTATTCTGCTTCGGCGCGATCTTCATTCCCTATTTGATGCTCACCTGATTTCGTTTGAGCCTGTTTGCGGCGAATATCGGCTGTGCGGATCGTACCTGCTGGATAAGACCGACTACGCTTCCTTTGCGGGTGCGACGCTAAGGCAGCCGGATGAGCGTCAGTGGCGACCCGATACGGTGTTTCTTGAGGCCCATCGCATTGAGTTCGATCGCTCGGAAAAGAAGCGTGAAAAGGCGGGGCTTCTGCCGTATTAGCGTATTTGGCTTTGGCATTCTTTGACGATCGTGTTGTTTGATCGGATCGCGTGGCGATGCAATCTCGCGCACGCCCGCCGGTGCATGCTCTTCCTGATTTGTATAGCGAGAGGGGAGCGTATATGAGCTGGCGAGGCGATATTGCGATGGGGAAGTACGGAAAACTGCCGTGTGCCCTTATAGACAACAATATGTTTCCGAGCGTAGAGGTTGATTGCGCGTCGTTTGTCGTCACCTGCCCTTGCTGCGGCTCGCAAATACCGTGTCTCGACATTCGGTTTATCGATGCGCGCGACAGACTCAGCGACGAAGTGAGAAAACGGACAGGCGTTCATATGCCGGTGTATCCGGAGAAATGCCCTGTTTGTGGCCTCGATATCGTGTACGACGCCGGCGACGAGGGATAGGTGATGCGGAGGAGTTGGCTGTGAGTGTCTTTTGCCTCTACAAATAAATCCCCTCACCGAGTTGCTTGTGGAACTCGGCGTGATGGTCGCGTGCCCAGGTAAAGAGCGCCTGGTCAAAGTCGGTACGCGTGACCGGGACGCCAAAGACGCCGGCAACTTCGACGCGTATAAACTCCAGTGCCGGCAGCTTGTTGATGGCAGTGAGGGCAAACGGGGACGAGGGCTCCTCGAACAGATAGCGGCTGCCTTGCAGCGCGTCGCAACTGGTGCACGTGTTGCCGAGCGACGGGGCTTTGGAGGCTCGCGCGCCTACGGGCTTGTAGCCGCAGCGCTTATGAAGGTAGTCGCGGATCTCGCCCGGTACGCAGCCAAGAGCGGGCACGATGGCGAGTGCGTTGGCGTTGGCCGTGTCGATGGCAATGTACCCGGCTTCGTTGGGCGCGTGCGCGATGGCGATGCTCTCGTCGTTATCGGTTCGATAGGGAATGCCGAAGGCTGCGACCGAGGTCTCTTTGTGACACTTCCAGCACTCGCGCTTGCCCAGTACTAGATATATATACGGCGCTGAGGGGTCGGATCGGTCAACACCGGGCAGCCACTCGGCAAAGGGCTCGGGGTTGACGCCGCTGGGTACATACCAGATCTTCTTGGTCCGGTCCCATTTGGCGCCCAGCGCCTTGGCTTCTTCTTTGTGCGAAAAGGGGACATCGAGCTCGGTGCGCATGGCGGCTCCTTGGTGCTGCAGGTGCAAGTGGCTCAAGGATACCGCAGGGCGCAGACATCGCGGCGTTTTGCTGAGAAGTTGCGGTGCGGACTGATTGGTTATGCCGATGAATAGATCGGCAAGTAGATGGTCGGCTTTTGGCTAGTTGGGCGGTTGGAGCAGCTTGCGGCGCAGTTTTGTGCCCGGCTATTGTTTATGTTGGGGTATTGAATTTGTTTGGCTGCCATTCGTCGGGTGAATTGATGTTACGTTGCGATGACGGTTGGAGCTGCCAGCTGATTTGGCGACATAAAACAAAACAGCCCAGAGGGCATAGCCTCTGAGCTGCGAACATTTGGTGGGCGTTAGAAGATTTGAACTTCTGACCTCTTCCGTGTCAGGGAAGCGCTCTCCCCCTGAGCTAAACGCCCGATCAAGGGTGCGCAAGCGCGCAAGGGATAATATAACGGAGCCTGAACTCGGTGGCAAGAACATTTTTAAAAATCGCTTACATTGTGGAATTCGGGGGCTTTGTCGTATCCATTTCAAAAGAGCCTGCTGCCGCGATTTGGCTGTCGCATAATGCAAAGCCTTTGCAGTATCGAGCTATGGAAAGACGCCTGCGGAATTGTCCTACCGATAAGCGGACAAGCCTCCAGCTGGTGCCTTCGCCGTGGTAAGGTAAGCCGAATTGTTTCCAGGCTGTTTCGGGGGAGTGGAATGAGCAAAGAGTGTGTCGAGCAGGTCGAAGGCGCAGGGGCTTCGGTGCCGATGACCGATATATCGAACATTGATGTGCCCGAGGGCACCGACGAGCTCAGCCGCAACACCCGTCGCGCATGGCGCGACCGCTTGAACAGCGCTTCGACGCGCAAGATGATCACGGGCGTCTTGGCTACGCTGGTGGGCGGTTCGTTTTGGGGCTTCTCGGGCACCAGCGCGAGCTTTCTGTTCGATACCTACCACGTCGACACCTTGTGGCTTATGAGCGTGCGTCAGATTCTCGCCGGTCTACTCTTTATGGCCGTGGTTGTTACGCGCGACCGCGAGCGCCTGATTAAGCTCTGGACCACACCCGCCGATCGCAAGCAGCTGCTGCTCTTTACCGCCTTTGGCCTGCTGTTCAACCAGTTTTGCTATCTTTCGGCCGTGCGCCTGACGAACGCCGGAACCGCGACAGTGCTCCAGTGCCTGCAGCTCGTTATCATCATGGGCTACACCTGCGCGATCGATCGCCGCATGCCGCGTACTCGCGAAGTCATCGGCATTGGCCTGGCTCTGGGTGGAACCTTTTTAATCGCCACCGGCGGCGACCCCACCAGCCTGAATATCTCGCCGCTTGGCCTGGTCGCAGGCCTTATGTGTGCGGTCAGCGCCACCTGCATGGCGGTGATTCCCGCCAAGATTCTGCCCGAATACGGCAGCCCCATCGTCACGGGTTCGGCAATGCTCACGGCGGGCGTGGTCTCATGTGCCTTCGTGCAGCCCTGGGCGCATATGCCGGCGCTCGACGCTGCCGGCATCGAGGCGCTCGCGGTGTTCGTGGTTATCGGCTCGTTTTTTGCTTACATGCTCTATATGCAGGGCGTTAAGGACATCGGCTCGGTGCGTGCGAGCCTCATCGGAACTGTGGAGCCGGTTTCGGCGACCATCACCAGCGCCGTTATGCTGGGCACGGTGTTTTTGCCGACCGACCTTATCGGCTTTGCCATGATCATCGTGATGATGTTCCTCACGGTGTAGCTGGCGCCGCCGCCAAGACGGAAAAGGTGTTGTGCCGCATTTTCGCCAATTGATGTCCGTGTCTGGAGTTTAGCTGTCGATGCTCAAAATGCCATAAACTAGTAACGTTATGGACTTTTTCATTGCGACTCAATTGCGAGGATTTCTTTATGGCTGGTAATCACTTTAAGGGCAGCGATAGCGGTCGCCCTGCAGTTCCGCCGCGTCCGAACGGGGCTGGTAAGGCCGGCACGCCGGGCGGCGCTGGACAGGGCGGTTCCGGTAAGCGCGTGTCCCCGGGCGAGACAGCGATGTTTACCGCTCTGTACGAGCAGTCTCAAAAGGCAAAAAAGACCGGCCGTGCAAGAGGGAATGTCTTTGCGGGCGGTGCAACCTCCACGTCGCAGCCGAGCGGGGCTCCTTCGGTACCCGCGAACAACGCAGATGCTGCCAACGCCGCGAATGCCGCCGGCAACGTTAATGCCGGCAAGGCCGCCAACAATACTCCCTCTGCCGGTGGCGCGGGGCTTACGGGTAACCTTGGCACGATTTACACCGGCGCCTCCGAGACTGGCACGTTCGCCCGCCTGGATGATAGCGGTGCCGAGTTTGCGGGCTCGGGTTCCAAGGAAGATTATTACGATTTTGGCTTGAACTACGGTAGCGACGCTTCGTCGAGTTCGACCTCTGACGGTCTGGTCCGTCATCGCCATCGCAAGGGCGAGCGCAAAAAGTGTCACACCGGCGCCATTATTGCCGCTGTAGTCGCGGTGCTTCTCGTTGCGCTTGGCGCAAGCGGCTTTATGCTGCTTAACTCGGCAAAGACCGTAAAGAGCGAAGCGAAGGAGGCTGTCGAGATCGTCGGTGGCCTTAAGGACAAGGTCACGTCAGGCGATTTTTCGACGCTGCCTGACGACGCGAAGAAGATCGATGAACTCTGCGACAGCATGAAGGCGGAGACCTCGAGCCCGCTGTGGACGGCGGCTTCGTTTATCCCGGTGTATGGCAGTGACATCAACGCAGCCCGCACCATGATTGATGCCCTGTCCGATGTCTCGAGCAACGCGCTGGTTCCCATGGCCGACAACCTTTCGCAGGCCACGCCCGGCAAGCTGTTCCAGGACGGCATGATTAACGTGTCCGCGCTGCAGGCGGTCGCCGATTCGCTTTCCAGCAGCTCGAAGGTGTTCAAGAGCGCCAATGAGAAGATCCAGGGCATTGGCGATACTCATATTTCCCAGGTGACCGAGCTGGTCGATAAGGCCAAGGACGGCTTTGCCACCCTCAACGGCGCGGTTGACGCGGCGGAGAAGGTCGCCCCCGTCCTTCCCCAGATGCTCGGCGCCAACGGCCAGACGCGCAACTACCTTATGTACGCCATGAACAACGTCGAGATTCGTGCTTGCGGCGGCTTTGGCGGTTCGCAGGGCCTGATTTCGGTCACTGACGGCCAGATGTCGATTGGCGAGTTTGTTCCCCGCATTGGACTCAGCGAGGATGAGGCAGTCGAGAGCGTCGACGAAGAGGATGAAGCGCTGTTCGGCAACCACAGTAACCTGTACAACTCGGGCAATACCTATTCGCCTGATTGGCCCCGCAACTCGCAGCGTGTCGCCGCGCTGTGGAAGTCCCAGTATGGACAGGACGTTGATGGCGTCATCGGTATCGACCCGGTGTTCCTGCAGTATCTGCTGGGCCTGGTCGGTAACGTGTCACTGCCCGACGGAACGGTTGTCGACGGCACCAACGCCGCAAAGGTCCTCATGCACGATGTGTACTGGAACTATCCGGTCGAGGAGTCTGACGGCATCTTTGCATCCGTCGCCAGCGCTGCCTTCGACAAGATCCTTGGCGGTATCGGCGATGTCGATGTTACGAAGCTTGTCAGCGCCGTTGAGCGCGGTGCCGAAGAGGGCCGCCTGATCGCTTGGATGAGAAACGATGATGAGCAGAATGCCATCAAAGAGACGGGCATTGACGCTTCGCTGCCCGATCCGGATGATCCGAGTGCCGATCCCGTTGCCGGCGTTTACTTTAACAACCTGAGCTTCTCCAAGCTCGACTGGTATCTGAACGCCGACACTCAGATTGGTCAGGGCGTGAAGAATGGCGACGGCACGTGTTCCTATCGCATCACCGTTACCCTGACGAACATCATGACGCAGGAGGAGGCTGGCAAGCTGCCCGACTACGTTGCGGCGAGCGCACCCGATGCCGCGCGTGACGACGAGCGTCTGAATGTCTCGTTGTTTGCCCCGACGGGCGGCAACATCAGTGACCTTACGGTTGAGGGCACCCAGTTTGGTCTTGGTGCCGCTACGTGGCATGGAATCCCCTTCTATTCGGGCACCGTTGACCTGCATGCTGGCGAGACGACGACGATCACGTATACGCTGACCACGTCGGCCGAGGCGGGGGACAAGCCGCTTACGCTGCGTCAGACTCCTACATGCCAGGCGGCTCGCGACAGCGCGTCGGCGTAGGGTTTTTCTGGTAGCGCAGATAATCGAGTACCATTTTGGGGCGGACAGGCAATCTGTTCGCCCCTATTTTGTAAGGAGAGCGCATGAAGTACTTTGGCACCGACGGCTTTCGCGGTGAGGCCAACGTTGGGCTGACGGTAGAGCACGCTTATAAGATTGGCCGTTTTGTGGGCTGGTATTACGGTGCCAACCGCAGTGCTAAGGCGCGCGTTATCGTGGGCAAGGACACGCGTCGTTCGAGCTACATGTTCGAGGCGGCGCTGGTGAGCGGCCTGGTCGCGAGCGGTGCGGACGCCTATATGCTGCACGTGATCCCCACGCCGGGCGTAGCGCATCAGACCGTGGAAGGCTGCTTCGATTGCGGCATCATGATCAGCGCGAGCCACAACCCGTTTTGCGATAACGGCATTAAGCTTGTCAACAGCGACGGCTTTAAGATGGACGAGGACGTGCTGGAGCTCATTGAGGACTACATCGATGGCAAGAGCGAGGTGCCGCTGGCAACGGGCAACCATATCGGCGCCACGGTGGACTACATGCAGGGTCGCAACCGCTACATTGCCTCGCTCATCGCCAGTGCGAACTTTTCGCTGCAGGGCGTCAAGATCGGTATCGACTGCGCCAACGGCTCGGCATCCTCGGTGGCCAAGCCGGTGTTCGACGCACTGGGCGCCGATGTGCGCGTGATCAATGCCGCGCCCGACGGCTTTAACATCAATGTCGACTGCGGCTCCACGCATATGGAGCGCCTGCAGCGCCACGTGGTGGAGCAGGGCCTGGATGTGGGCTTTGCCTACGACGGCGATGCCGACCGCTGCTTGGCTGTGGACGAGCGCGGTCGCGTGGTAGACGGCGACCAGATCCTGTACGTGTGCGGCGTGTATCTGAACAAGCACGGTCGCCTTTCGGGCGGTACCGTGGTGCCGACGATCGCCAGCAACTTTGGCCTGATCAAGTCGTTGGAGCTTGCCGGTCTGAGCGCCGTGACCAGCGGCGTGGGCGACCGTCATGTGTATGCCAAGATGCGCGAGGGCGGCTACAGCCTGGGTGGCGAGCAGACGGGCCATACGATCTTTGGCGATATCGAGCGTACAGGCGACGGCATTATGACCTCGCTGCGCGTGATGGAAGTGATTCGTGCCGAGCGCGAGACACTCTCGCAGCTCACGGCTCCGTGCAAGCTGCTGCCGCAGGCGCAGGTGGCCGTGCGCGTGGCGGACAAGGACGCCGCGCTCGAGAACATGGGCGTGCAGAACGCCATCGCCGAGGCCGAGGCTGCGCTGGCAGGCGAGGGTCGCGTGCTCGTACGCAAGAGCGGAACCGAGTCTGTGATTCGCGTTTTGGCCGAAGCCCCCGACCAAGCATCCGCCGATGCCGCCATGAAGCGCATCGCCGCCGCGCTGGAAGCTCTGTAAGGTAGTCATTGGGTGTTCCTATAGTTTTGTCAACCGTCGGGGCTACTCCCGGTAGGGCACCCGGTCGCGCATCACGGCGTATATCGCCCTGAGCCGCTTCCTCGCGACGGCCTTGAG
>CABURV010000038.1 GCA_902494035.1 uncultured Collinsella sp. | reverse complement strand
GCAAGACGGAAAGCACATTAAGTGCTTTCCTTTGCGTGCGGAACTCGCGACAAACTTAATATATTTCGCCGCCCCTCTGCCAAGCTCGGGAGACGACACGTTGATGTCTGCTTAACTCTGCTCGCTCAGGCTAATGACTTTGTTGGGGGTCCACTATTTGCTGGAGGGTGAACTTACATTGATGAGGCTCGCCTTCTGCTTGTGGCTTTGCCTCATCGAAATTGAAGATCATGATGGCGCAGTTGGGGAGTTTTGCTGGGAGCTCGAAGCCCTCTGGGGCTGCGACCTTGATGAATTGGCGGCTGGCGCTGCCGTGGCTTACTGCTAGTAGGGTTTCGATGCCCTCGGCGCTTATGAGATTGGTGAGAGCAGCTACCATGCGTTCTTGCAACGTTTTGCTTCCCTCTCCTCCAAAGGGGACCAGGTCCTCGCCCGGATCCCAAACGTCAGTGGGCAGGGCGTCGTGGGGGCCTTCTTCGAAGGTGCCGTAGCAGCGCTCGATGATGCCTTCGCAGGGCTCGACTGCTGCGTCCGGGCCGAGGAGTTCGGTAGCGACGAGCTGAGCAGTGTCCATGGCTCGGCCTAAGGGCGAAGAGACCACTTTGTCGGGGACAACGTCGTGGCCCTTGAGCCATGCGGCTGCCATTCCCGCTTGTTTGCGGCCCAGGTCGGTCAGCGGTGAATCGCAGCGGCCCTGGACCAGCTTTTTGACGTTGAACTCCGTCTGACCGTGGCGGAGTAGATACAGCTTCTTCATGCTCTCCCCTTCTGCATAACCTGCTTTGCCGGCACAGCCTTACTCGTGGGTATGTCCTACGTAGTCTTCGTCGATCGTAATCTTGGCAATCGACTTGGGATATTCCGATTCGACCCGTTGTGCCAGCGCGTGCTTTAAGTCTTCGGCACTCATCTGCAGATCCGAGGGACGCACGCAGTCAAAAATCACGTTGGTGTGCGTGGGGCCCGGCACGCAGCGCAAATCATGAATCGAAAGGCGGCTATCGATCTCCTGGGCCATTGCGTTGATGCGCAAGCGCATGCTCGCCATCTTGGGATCGTCGGTCACGATGGGGTCGTAATGGAGCGTGACAATCATGCCGTCTTCGTTCCTAAACGCCTGCTCGATGTTATCGAGCGTGTCGTGACTTTCCAGCGGGCTGGCCTCGGCTGCCATCTCGGCGTGAGCGCTTGCGAACTTCCTGCCCGGACCATAATCGTGAACCATCAGATCGTGGACGCCCAAAACGCCGGGGTAGCTCATGATCTTGTCTCGAATGTGCTTGACCAGCTTAGGATCGGGCGCCTGGCCCAAAAGCGGGCTCACTGTATCTTGGATAAGCTCAAAACCGCTCCAGCCAATATAGGCGCCAACGGCAAGGCCGACCCATGCGTCAAGATTGATGTGCGTCACCTGCGAAACAATTGCGCACGCTAACACGGCGCCCGTAGCAAGAACATCGTTCTTGGAATCCTGCGCGGTCGCATGCAGTGTCTCGGACTCGATACGGTCGCCGAGCTTTTGGTTGAGCGCCGCCATCCACAGCTTTACAACCATCGAAAGTGCCAGGACTGCCACCAGGGCAAGCGAGAACTCGACAGGTTCGGGGTGGATGACGCGCTCAACCGAGGACTTGATAAGCTCAAGGCCGATCAGCAGTACGAGCGCCGCCACGACCAGACCCGAGAGATACTCGTAGCGACCGTGGCCGTAAGGATGCTCGGGGTCTGCTGGCTTGCCCGCCAGCTTAAAGCCAAGCACGCTCACGATGTTCGAGCTGGCATCAGACAGATTATTCATGGCATCCGCCACGATCGAAACCGATCCCGACAGCACGCCAATTGCGCCCTTTGCAGCGCATAGTGCCACATTGGCGAGAATACACACCACGCCCGTCAACGTGCCCACGCGCGCACGGTCGCCCTGCGCACGCTTAACAATCCACTCGACCATCTACATCCGCCCCCACGGTACTACCTATATATCTATTGCTCAAACGGATTGTAGTGTAGCCACTTTATCCCCCAGATACAAAAAAGGCCGCAACCCACACGGGCCACGGCCTTGGAATGTGGCAAAGGAATCGTCCTTGTGTCGCACAGGTTTACGCGCTTACTTCGGCCACGCTCTTCGAGGTTTCGGGTGAATCGGCTCCGTCTTCTGCCGCCTGCCCCTTCGCCGGCACCACGCCAAAGCAGCAGCTCAGCGCCGCAGACACCGCAAATGCCACACCGCCGGCAGCACAGCACCATAGCAGGTTCGAGATGCCGCCCGTGGCAAAACCAATGACCATGAGGACATTCGTCATACCGATGGTATAGGCCGTAACGTGGCCCACGGCCGCAACAAGGCCTCCGACGGCGCCGCCAATGGCCATGCACGTCAGGCACCTGCCATATTTAAAGCCGCAACCGTACAGCGCCGGCTCACTTACGCCACCAAGCACGCCCGAGATCGAATAGCCCAGCATGAGGGCCTTCTCGTCCTTATCCGCAACGCGAAGCGACGCACCAAAGGGCATGCCCCAAACGGCAAACGTTGCCATCGTCGCGGCGATCAGGATGCACGAATCCGTTCCCACACTCATAAACTGCGCATAGGCGAGCGATAGGACAACGTTGCTGACGCCCGCGATCTTAAGAAACTCCCAACCCGCGGCAAGCCCCATGAGCGTGAGCAGCGACACGATGCCACCGGAATTGCCAAGCATAAACATAAGCTGGCCCAACAGCATGCCCAGATAGCTGCCCGCCGGCGCCGTGATACACAGCGAAACCGGAACCATGACGAGCATGGTTGCAAACGGAACGAACGAAAACGCCACGGCCTTAGGGATAACGCGCTGAAAGAAACACTCCACTCGCCATAGCACGGGCACCGAGATGAGAATCGGAATAACAGTCGTCGTGTAATCGTTGACCGGCGCGGGAAGCAGACCATACACGGAAGTCATCGATGCCCCCGCCGTCGATGCGGCATCGACGAGCTTAAGCAGATCGGGCGCAATCAATACGCCGCCCAGCATCATGCCCAGTTGTTCCGAGCAACCGAGCTGGCGGGCAGCCGCCCAACCAAGATAGATGGGCAAAAAGTAGTAGCCGGCGTTATAGAGCCAACTGTAGAACAGGCGATAGATTTCGGAATCGGCCGACCACAGGCCCAGCATGCCTTCGCCCATAATGACGGCGACGGTGCGGAACAACGCCGCGCAGACAATAAACGGCAGCGCCGACATCATGCTTTTGGACAGATAGTCCACCACGGCCATGGCGTTTGATGAAACCGTCGTTGTAAACGAGGTGTTAGAAACTTGTGACATGGAACGCCTTTCCCAAAGTGACATGCGAACTGTCCCCTTGTCACATCGTGCGGTACCGGCCGATTGCGCGGTACTTTTCGTAGCGGAGGTTTGTGAGGGCAGCGTCGTCGAGCTGCCCAAGCGTATCGAAGGCATCAAATGCCGAGGACATGACGGCACCGGCAATCTCCTCATGCGACAGGCCCCTATCATCGACAATGCCGTCGATGATACCGAGCGCCAACAGATCGGGAGCCGTGAGCTTCAGCGCCTCGGCGGCCTCATCCGCGCGCTCGGTATCCTTCCACAGGATCGACGCACAGGCCTCGGGGCTCACGACCGAATAGGCCGAGCTCGAGAGCATCAGGATACGGTCGGCCACGGACAGCGCCAGCGCGCCACCGGAGCCGCCCTCGCCTGTCACCACCGAGACAATCGGCGTCTTAAGGCCGCTCATCTCCATGAGATTCTGGGCAATCGCCTCGCCCTGGCCGCGCTCCTCGGCACCGATGCCGCAAAACGCGCCCGAAGTATCGACCAGGCACAGAACCGGTCGACCAAACTTTTCGGCCTGGCGCATCAGGCGACGCGCCTTGCGGTAGCCCTCGGGATGCGCCATGCCAAAGTTGCGGCGCATACGCTCTTTGGTCGTGGTGCCGCGCTCGACGGCGATGACCGTTACGGGGCGTCCGTCTTTCCAACCAATGCCACCCACCACGGCAGCATCGTCGCCAAAGTAACGGTCGCCGTGCAGCTCCACAAATCCATCCAGGCCCAGCGAGATCATCTCGCCTGCCGTGACGCGATCTGCCGAGCGGGTCTGCCTGACAATCTCGAACGCGGTTTTTGGTGCCGACGAGCGCTTAAACAAGTGTCCCAGCTTTTTGCCGCGGCGACCCATATGCACGATCTCATGCGGTGCCCCCAGGCCGGGCGCGTGCCCTTCGTGCAGCGCCAGCAGCTCGCCTACCGTGAGCGCAATCTCGCCACGCGGAACAACGGCATCGCAAAAGCCGTGCTCCAGCAAAAACTCGGAGCGCTGGAATCCCTTGGGCAGGCGCTTGTGCATGTTCTGCTCGATCACGCGCGGGCCGGCAAATGCCGTCAGGGCATCGGGCTCAGCCAGGATAATGTCGCCCTCCATGGCAAAGCTCGCGGTTACGCCTCCGGTCGTGGGGTCGGTGAGCACCGTGATATACAGGCCGCCCGCCTTGCTGTGGCGCCCAACCGCCGCTGAAATCTTGGCCATCTGCATAAGCGAGGTCACGCCCTCTTGCATGCGCGCGCCGCCCGAAACGGTAAAGCCGACAACCGGTAACCCCAGCTCGGTCGCGCGCTCAAAGACACGACAGACCTTCTCGCCCACCACGGAGCCCATCGAGCCCATCATAAAGTTGGCGTCCATAAAAAAGAGCGCGGTATCGCAGCCGCAGATTTTACCGCTGCCGCACACGACGGCGTCGCGCTCGCCCGAACGCTCACCCGCGCCCTTGAGCTTGTCGGCATAGCCGGGAAACGAGAGGAAGTCCTCCGACGCCAGATTGGCATCCCATTCCTCAAACGTGCCCTCGTCGACCGTCATGCGCATGCGCGCGCGACCGCTCACGCGAAAGTGTTTACCGCAGCGAGGACAAACGTCGAGGTTGTCGTGCAGACGTGCCTCGTCAATCACACGGCGGCACTCCGGGCATTTGACAAACACGTGGCGCGCGGGAAATTCGGCGCACGACTCGGTCATCGGCCCCTCGAGGACATTGACCGTCTTCGCTTTTCTATTCATCAGCATAGAGATGCCCCATCAGATCGGTGTGATACATGCCCGACAAGAACTCGTCGTTTGCCAGAACGTCGAGCTGAAGCTCGCTGTTTTCGCTCACGCCCTCAATCACGAGCTCGCCCAGGGCCGAGCGCATCTTGCGAATGGCGCCGTCGCGCGTGGGCGCGCACACGATGAGCTTGCCGAGCATGGAGTCGTAGTACGGCGGAACGTTCGCGCCGGTAAACATGGCGGAATCCCAACGCACGCGCGGACCACCCGGCACACGCAGCGTGGTTATCGTTCCGCACGACGGAAGAAAGTCCGGCGTTTCGGCATTGATGCGGCACTCCATGGCGTGGTTGCGGACCGGCATGTCCTCCTGTTCAAACGGCAGAGGCTGGCCGGCTGCCACGCGCAGCTGCCACTTGACCAAGTCGGTATCGGTCACAAACTCCGTAACCGGATGCTCCACCTGCAGGCGCGTGTTCATTTCCATAAAGTAATAGTTGCCGTCATCTGAGTACAGAAACTCAATGGTGCCGGCGCCCTCATAGCCAACGACACGAGCCAAGTCGCGCGCGGCCTTGTGCATGCGCGCGCGAATATCATCCCGTCCGTCGAGGCACGGCGCGGGGCTCTCCTCGATCAGCTTTTGGTTGCGGCGCTGCACCGAGCACTCACGCTCGCCGAGCGAAAACACATGGCCCTGCTTATCGGCCATAATCTGCACCTCGACGTGATGCGCCGGCGCGACGAACTTCTCCATGTAGCACTCGCCGTCGCCAAAAACGGCCTCGCCCTCGGCACGTGCTTCAATAAAGGCCTTTGCCGCGTCTTCCACGCGCTCGACCTTGCGAATACCGCGACCGCCGCCACCCGCGCGCGCCTTGATGAGCACGGGGCAGCCGATGCGCTCGGCCTCGGCCGTCGCCTCCTCGGGGCTTTTGAGCAAATCGCAGCCCGGAACGATGGGCACGCCCGCCGCGGCAGCCGTTCTACGTGCGGCGTCCTTGTCGCCCATGCTGTCGATGACCTCGGCCGAGGGACCAACAAACGCCAGACCGTACTTGTCGCAGTCGCGCACGAAGCTCGCCTTCTCGGAGAAAAAGCCATAGCCGGGATGAATTGCCTTAGCTCCCGACTTTACGGCACAGGTGAGCACGGCATCGTCGTTGAGGTAGCTCTCGGCAAGACGCGGGCCGCCGATGCAATACGCCTCGTCGGCAAGCTGCACGTGCAGCGCGTCCGCATCGGCCGTGGAATAAACGGCGACGGTCTTGATGCCCATATCGCGGCACGCGCGGATAACACGGACCGCGACTTCGCCGCGGTTGGCGATGAGCACTTTGTCGAACATGAAGCCTTCCTTAACTTTCGTGCATGAGTGCAAAAGACATATCGGCGCGGCAGCAAACCTCACCGTTGACGCTCGCGGTACCCGTCGCAAAGCGGAACGGCCCGCGCGCACGCGTGATGGAGCACACCAGATCCACCGTGTCGCCCGGGCGCACCGGACGCTTAAAGCGCACCTTGTCCAGACTCGTGTAGAACGGCGTCGCGCCGCGCGCCTCCTCATCGCCCATCAGCAGCACACAGCAGTTCTGGGCGAGCATCTCGCACTGGATCACGCCGGGGACGACCGGGTTTCCCGGAAAATGCCCCTGCAAAAAGTACTCGTCGCCCGTAATCGTGATCTTGCCGCGGGCCTCGTCGCCCACCAGCTCGGCCTCGTCGAGCAAAAGCATCGGCTCGCGATGCGGCAACAATTCTTTAAGCTCTTCTTTGTTCATGGATATCACCTATCCGATCCTCATGAGGCAGCTGCCGAACTCCACGAGGTCGCCGTCGGCCGCATAGATCTCGAGCACCTCACCGTCCGCCTCTGCCGTCACCTCGTTGAGGACCTTCATGGCCTCGATGATGCAGAGGGTCTCGCCGGCTTTGACCTTGGATCCCACGTGCACAAAGGGCTCATCGCCCGGCGCCGGGGCAGCATAGAAAACGCCGACCATGGGAGCAGTCACCTCTATGCCCTTGGGCTCCGGCGTGGCGGTAGGTGCCTGCGCGGCAGGTTCCGGTGCGGCGGGCGCGACTGTGGGAGCTGCAACTGGAGCGGCCATGGCACTCGGCATGGGCACGGCAACCGGCTGTGCGGTGCTCGCGCGCTCGAGTTCGACCGCGGTGCCATCGGGCTCCTCAACACGCACGCGCGTAAGGCCGCGGTCCTCCATCACATCGGCTATCTCGGCAAGTCTTTTGGAATCCATGCTCTAGCTCCTTGCATATCTACGCAGCGCGATGGCGGCGTTGTGCCCGCCAAAGCCCAGGTTGGTCGAAAGCGCCCAGGTAAGGTCGGCGCGAACCGCGCGATTAGGCGTGTAATCAAGATCGCAGGCGGGATCGGGCGTGTGGTAGTTAATGGTCGGCGGCACCACGCCCTGCTCGAGCGCCATGGCACAGGCCATGACCTCGATGGCACCCGTGGCGCCGATCATATGGCCGGTCATCGACTTGGTCGACGAGACGTGTGCGGCGCGCGCCGCGTCCTCGCCGAGTGCCCGCTTAATGCCCGCCGTCTCGGACGAATCGTTGAGTTTAGTCGAGGTGCCGTGAGCGTTGATGTAGAGGCCCTCGGAAGGCTTAACGTCGCCCTCGGCCACCGCCAGCGATATCGCACGGGCAATGCCGGCAGCCTCGGGATCGGGGCTCGTGATGTGATAGGCATCATCGGTGTTGCCGTAGCCCACGACCTCGGCATAAATGTGCGCCCCGCGCGCCTGCGCGTGCTCCATGCTCTCCAGTACCAGCACGCAGGCGCCCTCGCCCATCACAAAGCCGTCGCGATTCGCATCGAACGGACGACAAGCCGTCGCAGGATCGGGATTGGTAGTGAGTGCACGGCAGGACGTAAAGCCCGCAACGGCATCGGGGATGATGGCCGCCTCGGCACCGCCGGCGAGAATCGCATCGGCATAGCCGTGCTTGATGGCGCGGAACGCCTCGCCCACCGCATGGGCAGACGTCGCGCAAGCGGTCACGACGGGCAGGGTCGGTCCCTTTGCCTTGTGGCGGATCGCGATATTGCCCGAAGCCATATTGGGGATCATCATCGCAATCATATAGGGCGATGCACGGCGAGGCCCTCGATCGGCGATCGTGTGGACGTTGTCGACGAGTGTCTGCATGCCGCCCACACCTGAACCCACGTAGACGCCCAAGCGCTCGCGATTGATGGCGCCTTCGACATCAAAGCCCGCATCGTGCATGGCCTCGTCCGACGCCGCCATCGCAAACTGAACGCAGGGGTCCAGGTGCTTGGCGTCGTGCTTGCCAAAGTACTCGTTGCCGTCAAAGCCCTTGACCTCGGCCGCCACCTTGACGGCAAACGCATCCGTATCGAAGTGCGTGATCGGGCCGATACCGCACGTGCCGGCGCACATGGCCGCCCAGGTGGCAAGCGCCGTGTTGCCGAGCGGCGATACGGCACCGATGCCGGTGATTGCAACTCTCTGTTCCATCATGGTCTCCTCATTCAAGCCGTTCTTCGGCCCTGGTTTCTACATCGCCATTCCGCCATCGACGCGCACGACCTCACCCGTAATGTAGGCAGCCGCATCACTCGCCAAAAAGCGCACCACGCCAGCCACTTCCTCGGGGCGCGCCATGCGCTTAAGGGGAATCTGCTCCTCGGTTGCCGCACGCACCTTCTCCGAGAGCTTTGCCGTCATATCGGTCTCGACAAACCCGGGGGCGACCGCGTTCACTCGTACGCCGCGGGGCGCAAGCTCGCGCGCCACCGCCTTGGTAAGCCCCATCACGCCCGCCTTGGAGGCAGCGTAGTTGGCTTGCCCGGCATTACCCATCAGGCCCACGACCGAGCTCATGTTGACGACGCAACCGCCGCGCTGGCGCATAAAGGTCTTGGTGAGCGCGCGCGTCATATTGAACGTGCCCTTGAGATTGACATCGAGCACGCGGTCGAAGGCATCGTCGCCCATGCGCATGAGCAGGCCATCGCGCGTGATGCCGGCGTTGTTGACAAGCGCCCAAATGGAGCCAAAGTCGTTGAGGACCGTCTCCACGCACGCGTTGACGGCATCGGGGTCGGCCACGTCACATTGATATGCGCGCGCCGTGGCGCCAGCCGCCTCACAGGCTTCGCATGTCTCGCGTGCCGCATCGACGCTGCCGGCATAGACGACGGCGATATCGTAGCCATCCTCCGCCAGGCCCACGGCACAAGCACGGCCGATACCGCGCGAGCCGCCCGTGACCAGCGCCACGCGACGTGAGTCGTTGCGCTCGAGCGCGCCGTTGTTCAAGTTGCCCATGTCGTTCCTTTCGGGTTGCAGCCCTGTGGACTATGCGAGCTCGTCGGCAATAGCTACGACCTGCTCGGCCGTTTCGCACAAATACACGCGGACGTCGCTCAACGTACGCTTGGCCAAGCCAGACAGCGTTTTGCCGGGACCGACCTCAATAAACGTGTCGATGCCCTGATCCTGCAGAGCATGCAGTGTGTCGACCCAGCGCACGGCATGACTCACCTGGTTGGCCAGCACCTCCGATGCCGTCTGCGGGTCGGCCGGATAGGGCGCCGCCGTCATATTTGCCATAACAGGAATCAGCAGCGGGGACGGCGCGTGACCGGCCTCGATATATGCAGTAAGGCCACAGGTCGCCTCGGCCATATAGGGGCTATGGAATGCACCCGACACCGCGACCTTCATGGCGCGACCGCCAGCCTCTTTTACCAGGACGTCGAGGGTCCGCAACGCATCGGGTGCTCCGGCCACAACCGTCTGCTGGGGGCTGTTGTAGTTGACCGGCCAGCAGTCCTCGCCTGCTTGTTTTGCCAGGCCCTCGACCTGTGCCGCATCGAGTTTGATGACGGCGCGCATGCCGCCGGGGTGACGCTCGGCCGCCGTGGCCATCAATGCCGCGCGCTCACATACGAGATCAAAACCTGCTCGCGTATCGAATGCCCCCGCAAAGGTGAGTGCAGCGACCTCGCCCAGCGAGAATCCCGCACAGGCGGCAGGCACCATGCCGCGCTCGCACAGGGCGACGGCGACAGCCAAGTCGTGGACGAACACGCAAGGCTGCGTGTTCTCGGTCTGCGAGAGCTCCTCCTTGGAGGCGCTCCGGCACTGCTCGCTGGTCCCCGGGCGCACCTCGTCGGCAATGGCGAACACCTCGGCAGCCGCCGGCGATGCCTCGATGAGGTCGACGCCCATCGCGGGATGCTGGGCACCCTGACCGGCAAACAGAAACGCTACGCTACCCATGCGGACGCACCCTTCAGGACGTGCTCGGCGCCATCGACTAGATCGTCGACGATTTCGCGAGCGCTCTGGCGCTCGTTGACCATGCCGGCAATCTGTCCGCACAAATACGAACCCTCTTCGTAATTTCCGTCCTTTGCCGCCTTGCGAAGCGCACCCGTGCCCATGGCCCCGAGCTCCTCGGGGCTTGCGCCCGCCGCCTCGTTCTTGGCATACGCGTTGGTGAAGGGACTCTTGAGGGCGCGAACCGGATGTCCCGTCGAGCGACCGGTCGCACGCGTCGACGTGTCGCCTGCCTTGAGCACCAGCTCTTTGTACTGTTCGGATACGGTGCACTCGTTTGCGACCAGAAAGCGTGTTCCCACCTGGACGCCGGCAGCGCCGAGCATAAAGGCGGCCGCCACACCGCGGCCATCGGCGATACCGCCAGCCGCAACCACGGGAATATCGACTGCATCGACAACCTGCGGGACAAGCGCCATCGTCGAGGTCTCGCCAATATGGCCGCCTGATTCGGTGCCCTCGGCAACCACGGCAGTGGCTCCGCGACGCGCCACGAGACGCGCCAGCGCCACCGAGGCAACGACCGGGATGACCTTGATGCCCGCCTCGTTCCACGCCTTCATGTACTTGGTGGGATTGCCGGCGCCGGTCACCACAACGGGCACCCGCTCATCAATCACCACTTGTGCGACCTCGTCAACAAACGGGCTCATGAGCATAACGTTGACGCCAAAGGGCTTATCCGTCTTGGCGCGCAGCTCGTGAATCTGGTCGCGCAGCCAGTTGGCATCGGCATTCATGGCCGCGATAATCCCTAAGCCGCCTGCCTCGGACACGGCAGATGCCAGCGAGGCATCGGCTATCCAGGCCATGCCGCCCTGGAACACAGGTTTTTCGATGCCGAGCAGATCGCAGAGAGGAGTCTTGAGCATCGCTACTTCTCCAATGCCGCCTCGACCGTATCGACGAACTCGCCGACCGTCTTGGGGTTCTCCTCGGTATCGAGCTCAATGCCAAACTCGTCCTCGACGGCAACGAGGATCTCGACGGTACCCAGGCTGTCGAGGCCAATCTCCTCGAGCGTGGACTCGGGCTTCATCTCGACATCGTCAAGGCCGGCGGTCTCGCGGATAACGTCGCAAACGCGCTCGAAGGTCTTCTGATGTGCCATGGTAGTTCTCCTTTGTTTGTGCCCCAGGGGCGTTTTCATTTCCTATGTGCAACTACTTCCAGCGAAGTAGATAGCCACCTACATCCAAGCCGGCGCCAAATCCGACCAGGGCGATGGTGTCGCCCGCGTGCAGCGCGCCGGTATTTGCCAGTCGATCGAGAGCAAGCGGAATGCAGGCGCTCGAGATGTTGCCGGTTTCACGCAACGTTCGGACCACACGGTCGTCCGGCACACCTAAGCGCTTGACCGCCTGGCTCAAGATTCGTTCGTTAGCCTGATGGAATACAAAGTGATCGATGTCCTCGACCGCGATGCTCGCGTCGCAGACGAGCTTGTTGACCGTGTCGCAGATGGCATTGACGCCGAACTTGAACACACGACGGCCGTTCATGGAAAGCACGCTTTCGCGGTCCTGCGCCGTCTTATACGGCGAGGAGCCTGCCAATCCGGGGACGCGCAGTGTTTCGACGTCAGGCGACGTCGAAAGCTCAACGGCAAGGGGATTCTCTCCCCCAGCCTCTATGACCGCAGCACCCGCCCCATCGCCAAAGAGCACGCACGTGGCACGGTCGGTCCAATCGAGCGCGCGCGTCATCTGCTCGGCGGCAACGACCAGCACGTGCCTGGCCCGACCGCGGGCGATATAGCCCTCGGCGACATCGAGCGCAAATACGAAACCGGCGCAGGCCGCCGAAACGTCGAAGGCAGGACATATGGCACCCAGGCGCTCAGCAACGGCGCACGCTTCGGCGGGGACGAGATGATCGCCCGTCGTCGTCGAACAGACGATAAGATCCAGCTGGCTCGCATGGATTCCAGACGTCTGGAGCGCTTGCTCGCTCGCTGCCACGGCAAGGTCGTCGAGTGACTCGGTGGTGCACACATGGCGGCTCTTGATCCCCGTGCGGGTAAAAATCCACTCATCCGAGGTGTACAGGAACTCGGACAGCTCGTCGTTGGAAACGCTGCGCTCAGGAAGTCCCGAGCCCGTTCCCAGTATCGTGAAACCCATCACTAGCCTCCTTTGAGTTGTTGATGTGTTTACATCGACCAAGAGAGGATAGCGCATTCTGCGCTTTGTTGACGTGTTAACATTAAATTGTCTAAATGCGACAAAGGCTTCACATTGTGTCTATCTCTCGACACCATTGCGTCATTCACTTATTCATTAAGGAGGTAGCAGCCGCTATGGATGCCCAATTAACGATAGTCGACGTAACCGGATCGACCAATGATGACCTGCTCGAAGCAGGAAAACAGGGTGCGCCGCACGGCACAGGACTTGCCGCTCGAGCCCAAACGGCAGGACGCGGCCGACGCGGCCACAAGTGGGACTCAACCGCCGGCAACCTGTTGCTCTCGATTGTCCTACGTCCACGTGTTGATCCCGCCAAGTACTCTGGTCTTGCCGCCGTCAGCGGCCTAGCGGTGCTCGGGACGCTCGAGGTGCAAGGTCTTACTAACGAGATCGGCCTCAAATGGCCCAACGACCTGGTCGCGAGTGGACGCAAACTCGGCGGCATTCTGGTCGAGGCCGCACGCGATAACGAAGGCAAACCTTTCGCCGTCTGCGGCATTGGTGTCAACGTAAACTACACGCCCCAAGAGGTGCCCGATGGCGGCCTGGCGGCAATTGGCCTCTCGGACCTCAACGAGAGCGTTCCCGCCGTCGACATGCTCCTCGATGAGGTCTATCACGCAGTTATAGACGCTGTAGATACCTGGGCAGAGCGCCTCAACGCCAAGGAAGAAGACGCCGGTCCGCTCGCGCCCGTCCACGACGAATATATCGCTCACCTCAATTGGATCGGGAAGCACGTTATCGCCCGCTCCCCCGCTGGAGACGAGCTGGCACGAGGCATCTTTAAAACCGTCGATGCCTTTGGTCGCGCGTGTATCGAAACGGAAGGCGGCTTGCGATCCTTCCATTTTGAGGAGGCATCGCTGCGCCCCTTGAGCGAATAGGTCGCCGCAGCCGTCGGCTCGGCAGCATTACCCGGCAGTCCAAACCATCATTCAAAACAAAAGAGCCCCGCTACCAAGATGGCAGCGGGGCTCTGTAAGCTATGAGCGATATCGCTTAGAGCTTGATGTCGATGTCGACGCCAGCGGGGAGGTCGAGACGCATGAGCGAATCAACGGTGCCCGAGGTGGGGTCGAGGATGTCGATGAGGCGCTTGTGGGTGCGCATCTCGAACTGCTCACGGGAGTCCTTGTTCACGTGCGGCGAGCGGATAACCGTGTACAGGTTGCGCTCGGTGGGCAGGGGGACAGGACCGGAAACGCGAGCGCCGGTCTTCTGAGCGGTCTCGACGATGAGCTTCGCGGACTGATCGACGACCTCGTGATCATAGCCCTTGAGGCGAATGCGGATCTTCTGGGTAGCCAACTTAAACCTCCAAAGAGTGCGAGAGATGTTCTCGCGGATTACGTAACAGGGAGCTCGAACTTAGGCGTTCTTGCTCATGACCTCGTCCACGATGGACTTGGGCGCGGGCTCATAAGAGTCGAACTGCATCGTGTAGGATGCACGGCCCTGGGTCTGGGAGCGAAGGTCGGTAGCGTAACCGAACATCTCGCCCAGCGGCACCTTGGCACGGATGAGCTTGCTGTTCTTGCGATCCTCCATGCCCTCGATCTTGCCGCGGCGACCGGAGAGGTTGCCCATAACGTCGCCCATGTACTGCTCGGGGGTCTCGACCTCGACAGCCATGATCGGCTCGAGCAGCTGCGGATCGGACTTCTTGAGGGCGTCCTTGATAGCCATAGAACCGGCGATCTTGAAGGCGGCCTCGGAGGAGTCGACCTCGTGGTAAGAACCGTCGAACAGGGTGACCTTAACGTCGAGGACCGGGAAGCCGGCGATAACACCGGTGTTCAGGGCCTCCTGGATGCCCTTGTCGATGGACGGGATGTACTCCTTGGGCACGACGCCGCCGACGATAGCGTTGACGAACTCGTAGCCGAAGCCCTCCTCCATCTTCTCGAGCTTGATGACGGCGTGGCCGTACTGACCGCGGCCGCCGGACTGACGGACGAACTTGCCCTCAGCCTTCTCGACGTCGTGACCAGCGGTCTCGCGGTAGGCAACCTGGGGCTTACCAACGTTAGCGTCAACCTTGAACTCGCGGAGCAGACGGTCGACGATGATCTCGAGGTGCAGCTCGCCCATGCCGGCGATGATGGTCTGGCCGGTCTCGTGGTTGGTGGACACCTGGAAGGTCGGGTCCTCCTCGGCGAGCTTGGTCAGAGCCAGGGACATCTTGTCCTGCTCGGCCTTGGTCTTGGGCTCGATGGCAACGTCGATAACGGGCTTGGCGAACTCGATCTTCTCGAGGACGATCTCGTTGCCCTCGGCGCACAGGGTGTCACCGGTGGTGGAGTTCTTGAAGCCGACGCAAGCGACGATGTCGCCGGCGGCAGCGTCGTCACGGTCGATACGCTCGGCGGCGTTCATCTCGAGGATGCGGCCGAGGCGCTCGCGCTGACCGTTGGAAGCGTTGATCACGTAGGAGCCGGACTCGGCACGGCCGGAGTAAACGCGGACGTAGGTGAGCTTACCGACGAACGGGTCGGTCATGATCTTGAAGACCAGGCCGGAGAAGGGCTCGTCGAAGGAAGGATGACGCTCGATCTCCTCGCCGGTGTCCGGATCGGTACCGGTGACGGCCTCGACGTCAAGCGGGCTGGGCAGGTAGTCGACGACAGCGTCGAGCAGCTCCTGGACGCCCTTGTTCTTGTAGGCGGAGCCCACAAAGACGAGGTTGAGCTCGTTGGCCAGAACGCCCTTGCGCAGAGCAGCCTTGAGCTCCTCGACGGTGAAGTCCTCCTCCATGAGGATCTTCTCCATGAGCTCATCGTCAAAGCTGGCAGCAGCGTCGAGGAGCTCCTCGCGCTTGGTGGCAGCGATGTCAGCGAACTCAGCCGGGATCTCGTCCATCGGCTCGGGGTAGGTCATGCCCTTGTCGTCGGCCTTGAAGTCCCATGCAGTCATGGTGACCAGGTCGATGACGCCCCAGAAGTTGTCCTCGGCGCCCATCGGGACCTGAGCGGCCACGGCGTTAGCGTCGAGACGATCCTTCATGGTCTCGATAGCGTTGAAGAAGTCAGCACCCACGCGGTCATACTTGTTAATGAAGGCGATGCGGGGGACGTTGAAGGTAGAAGCCTGACGCCAAACGGTCTCAGACTGGGGCTGAACGCCGGCAACGGCGTCGAAGACGGCGACAGCGCCATCGAGGACGCGCAGGCAGCGCTCGACCTCGGCGGTGAAGTCAACGTGGCCCGGGGTGTCGATGATCTGGATGCGGTAGTCCTTACCGTCCTTGTTCCAGAAGCACGTGGTAGCAGCGGAGGTAATGGTTACGCCGCGCTCCTGCTCCTGAACCATCCAGTCCATGGTGGCAGCGCCCTCATGGACCTCACCGATCTTGTGGGTCTTACCGGTGTAGTAAAGAATACGCTCGGTCGTGGTGGTCTTACCGGCATCGATGTGAGCCATGATGCCGATGTTACGGGTATCGGAAAGCTTGTACTTAGGCTTAGCCATGTTAGTTCCTTACCTTAACTTACCAACGATAGTGAGAGAACGCGCGGTTGGCCTCGGCCATCTTGAAGACGTCCTCACGCTTCTTGACGGAAGCGCCCAGGCCGTTGGAAGCGTCGAGGATCTCGTTGGCGAGACGCTCGGCCATGGTCTTCTCCTTGCGAGCGCGGGAGAAGTTGACGATCCAGCGGATACCCAGAGCGGTGGAACGACGGGAGTTAACCTCCATCGGGACCTGATAGGTAGCGCCACCGACACGCTTGGGCTTAACCTCGAGCGTGGGCTTGACGTTGTCCATAGCCTTCTTGAAGGTAGCGAGAGCGTCGCCACCCTCGGACTTCTCGGCAACGATCTCGAAAGCGGTGTAAACGATGCGCTCAGCGGTGGCCTTCTTGCCGTCAAGAAGGACCTTGTTGATGAGCTGAGTCACCAGGCGGTTGTTGTAAACGGCGTCAGGCTGAACCTCACGACGATTAGCTGCTGCACGACGCGGCATGTGAAATCTCCTTAAGTGTCTACCGTGCGGCGCTTAGGCGGCACACGGCGAAAGTATCAAAACGTTATCTGGCTTATTTAGCCTTGGGGCGCTTAGCACCGTACTTGGAACGGGCCTGCATACGGTTCTGGACCGGAGCAGCGTCGTAGGCGCCACGGATGACGTGATAACGGACACCAGGGAGGTCACGGACACGACCGCCGCGGACGAGCACGATGGAGTGCTCCTGCAGGTTGTGGCCCTCACCAGGGATGTAAGCAGTAACTTCGATGCCGTTGACAAGGCGAACACGGGCAACCTTACGAAGAGCCGAGTTCGGCTTCTTGGGGCTCGTGGTGAAGACGCGGGTGCACACGCCGCGCTTCTGGGAGTTGTGCTGCAGAGCAGCGTTCTTGGACTTCTTGGGCACGGAACGACGGCCCTGGCGAACCAGCTGGTTAATAGTAGGCAAAGCGTACTCCTTCTCGAATGATTCCAGCTTTCTGTAAAGTGCAACGGCTTGAATCGAGGGGTCAGCATCCCCCTACGAAACACGCAGTTCGATAGGATACGTGCCGTTAGCTGTGTCGTCAACAGACCACGCCGCCGGGCGTATCCCAAAATTGGCACATTTCCGCAAAGCCTACACAAAAGGAATCCCCTTCTGTGCGCGGGGGCGGATTCCCGGTCCGGGCGGCCCGCTGTTTAAGTTTGCTGCTCTACAGTCCTGCGCAAGACGGAAAGCACATTAAGTGCTTTCCTTTGC
>CABURV010000037.1 GCA_902494035.1 uncultured Collinsella sp. | reverse complement strand
TTAAGTTTGCTGCTCTACAGTCCTGCGCAAGACGGAAAGCACATTAAGTGCTTTCCTTTGCGTGCGGAACTCGCGACAAACTTAAACAGCGGGCCGCCCGGACCGGGAATCCGACGTGCTCGTCGGGGCAACGTTCCCTACCAAAAAGGGACAGGTTTATTTTGGTCGGTTTTATCTGGGGAAACGTCGCGCTCCAGCGGTGATCCGACCTCACTAACACTGTAGATTGACGGTGTTTTCGGAAGTATGCGGCAAATTATGAACTTACCGAGCACACAGGGATTTTGCGATAACAAACCCGCAGGTAGAACGCTTGAGCATATACGGTGTGGTCGACCCATCAAGATTTTGCCGCATACTTCAGAAATGCAGGCGAATATCGTGCGGTCTAACCGCCCATTTACCGCAAAGAAGGCCGCTTCCCCTAGTAGGAAGCGGCCCCAAATCTTACGAATAGACGATGGTAAAGGGTTCCGACGTTTCGGCGCCCCCTGTTGAAGTGCAGCGTGTGCCTTCGAGCGTTACTGAAACCACTTGGTCGACATCAATCAACTTCGTTGGCACCCAAATGTTCTCTCCGCTATTGCGTGCCATCGAAACATAGAAATTGTACGCCCCTGCGTCGTCATCTTCGATAATCTGCTCCGATCCATCCTTGTAGCTGACGGTCAGTTTATGATCAACTGCTTCATAGCCCAGATCATCGATGTGCGTCTGGATGGAAAACGGGCTGATCTCGAGAGGCGAGTCATCGGAGCGGAGTTCCTTTGTATCGACGTACGCTCCAACGCTAAACTCGGGCGTCGATGCTTCGAACAGCTTCGCGTCCTCGCCTTCGCCCTCAGTCCAGCAGATATTCCAGGTGACCGCATGTCCCAAATCTCGCTCGCGATCCCACGAGGCAAAGTACATCGTGCCATTAATGACCGTGTCGCTTGATGTGTCCTTATCAATTGTGCAGCGTGTGTCAGCCCATTCCTCGCCGAAGTTCATGCTGGGCGTGCCGATGCCTTGTTCTTCTTCACCATAGAGAACAAGTTCGCCTGTCTCTGCTGCCGGCTTGTAGTAGTTAACGCCATTTGAATTGGACAACGTAAACGTCACGGCTCCGCAGCCGTTTTGGTCAATAGCCATCTCATGGATATCAAGCGTATAGCCGTTACCCTCGACGGACAGATTAACCTCCTGAACTGCGCCCTCCAGGCTTTGGGGCGCGATGCCGTCACCAAACTCTCTGGTGTAGGTATATTTAGTCCCCGATGAACCGCCGTTGGTCCAGGTAATGGAATCCCCGTTGCCGTGGTTTCCCCAGGCTGAGGCAAAATAGCTGGAATTGATAACGGCGTAGGCGACCCCTCCGGTCGCCAACACTCCGGCAAGACATCCGATTACGGCAACATACAGAGGCTTCGCGTGACCCTTTCGACGAAGCGGCTCTCCAGCCGCAGCATCAATAACACGGTCGGCAAGGTCGCTATCGGCTTGGATGGACTCGAAGGCCTGCTTGATTTGATTGGATTTCACGGTCGCCCTCCTCTAAGATGAATTTGAGCTTCGATCGACCGCGAGCTAAACGCGTTCGAACGGTCGCGGCTGGTACATGCATCAACTCGGCAATCTCTGAGGTCGAAAAGCCCAGGTAGTAATAGAGCACGATGGGAACGCGGAATCGCTCCGGAAGTCGCATAACGTCTGACAGGACCGCCTTGGTCTCATCCTGCGCCGCCGAAAGCGAATCGGCCAGATTCTCAATATCCTCCACACGCCTCCATGGCTTTCGAAAGAGCGATTTGCATTCATTGATCGTGACCCGGACAAGCCAGCGGCGAAGATGTTCCCAACTTTCAAAGTGCCCATCGCTTTTAAGCAACTTAAGAAAGACATCTTGGGCAACATCGTCGGCATCGGCACGATCGCGCAGGTACGTCAATGCGATTCGAAACACGACATCACGGTGATCCTCGACCGCCTGTCTAAATGCTTGTTCTTCCATAATCACCTCCCGGGGACGGTAATGATTCTTGATGAGGACCTCACCATTGATACGCTCTGGCCGGACGAAATGTTTCAAATTCAAGCAGGAAAAACCTACCAAAATAAACCTGTCCCTTTTTGGCAGGGGACCAATGGAACGCAACAGGTTGAGCATACGCAAGCGAGCGGCCCCCAGAGCTACAAGGTGGCATGAAAAAGGCAGGGCATTGACCTTTTGGTCATGCCCTGCCTTTTGAATGACAGATTGTAGCTCTGGGGGCCGCGCAGCGACGGAGGTCGCCGCCGTTCGTTAGAACGGCGGAACTAGTTACTCCTCGTCGTTGTCCTTGGCCTCTTCGGCGTCGTCGGTGTCCACGAGCTGGTTGAGCAGCTCGTCGAGGGAAGCCATGTCCTCGTTGATCGCGCCGTTGGCGGGAGCCTTCTTGTCGTCGATCGGGGCGCCCAGGAGCTCCTCGTCGGCGTCGGCGTGATGCGTCGGAGCGGCGGAGGTGCCCAGCAGGATGTCGTCCGGACCGTCGGGGCTAAAGACCATCTGCAGCAGCTGCGAGAGGTCTTCCTCGTCGGCAACGTCGTCGTTGTTCTCGAGGATGTAGAGCAGGTCGTGGGCCTCCAGGCCGTCACGGAGCTCCTCGATTGCCTTGGCACCGATGCCATCGATGCGCAGCAGATCCTCCTCGGACTTACCGACCAGGTCGCCGACCGTCTCGATGCCGACCTCGCTGAACTTGTTGGTCCAGCGCTGCGACACGCCCAGGTCGTCGAACAGGTACAGGCGAGCCTTCTCGGCGGAGATGGTGTGGCCGTTGCGGGTGAACGAACCGTCAGCACCGCCGAACTCGTCGTAGCCGGCCCAGTCGAGCTGCTGCGGGAGCCGCTCGTCCAGGTCCTTGAGCTCAACCGGAGCCCACTCGGGCAGCGACTTGGCGTTGGGCGAAGCCGGGCCGTCGATGTCCACGTAGCCGTCGGCCGTGCGATACGTCAGCTTGGCGTTGGCGTACGGCTTGAGGCCGGTACCAGCCGGGATCTTCTTACCGACGATAACGTTGGACTTAAGGTCGAGCAGGTGGTCAACCTTGCCCTCGATGGCAGCCTCAGTAAGGACACCAGCGGTACGGATGAACGAAGCGCTCGACAGCCAGGAGTCGATGTTGGACGCGACCTTGAGCGTACCCAGGATGACGGGCTCGGCCACGGGAGCCTGACCGCCCAGACGGGCAACGCGCTCGACCTCGTCGGCGAACTCGTAGCGGTCGACGTACTGACCAAGCAGGTACTTGGAGTCGCCGGGGTTGGTGATCTGAACGCGACGCAGCATCTGACGTGCGAGCACCTCGATGTGCTTGTCGTTCAGGTCGACGCCCTGGCTGGTGTAGACGTCCTTGACGCTCTCGACGAAGGTGTGCATCGTCGACTCGATGTCGGTCAGCTTGCGCAGGTTGCGGAAGTTGACGAAGCCCTTGGTGATCTGGTCGCCGGCGCGAACCTCGCAGCCGTCCTCGATCTCGGGCATAAAGCGCACCGAAGCGGGAACGCGACGCTCGTCGAGGACACGAGTGTGATCCTCGGAGTCGGTGAGCGTCAGCACGTACTCGGACTTCTCGGGCTTAATCGAGAGGTGGCCGGAGTACGGAGCCAGCTCGGCCTCGCGACCCAGGATCTTCTCGTTGACGTTGCCGACGATATCGAACATACGGCTGACCGTAGGCAGACCCTGCGTAATATCGTCGACGCCAGCGACGCCGCCGGAGTGAATGGTACGCATCGTAAGCTGCGTACCGGGCTCGCCGATGGACTGGGCGGCAATAATGCCGACGGCAGTACCGATAGCGACCGGACGACGGGTGGAAAGATCCCAGCCGTAGCACTTCTGGCACACGCCGTACTTGGAGCGGCAGGTGAGCAGCGCGCGAAGCTTGACCTTCTTAAGGCCCGCATCGACCATCTTCTGGATGTCGGCGACCTTCTCGATGTAGCCGTCCTGCTCAAAGAGCACGGTGCCATCGGGGGCCACGACGTCCTCAATGAAGCAACGGCCGACGAGGTCGGTGTTGAGGTCGGTGGTACCGGGGATGATGAGGTTGTAGGTGACGCCCTCGTGCGTACCGCAGTCCTCCTCGCGGACGATGACGTCCTGGGCCACATCGACCAGACGACGGGTCAGGTAACCAGAGTCCGAGGTGTGGGATGCGGTATCGACCAGGCCCTTACGGGCACCGTAGGTCGAAATGAAGTACTCGAGCGGCAGCAGGCCCTCGCGGAAGTTCGCCTTAATGGGAAGGTCGATCGTCTCGCCGGACATGTCTGCCATCAGGCCACGCATGCCGCCGAGCTGACGCAGCTGGGTCTTAGAACCACGGGCGCCGGAGTCGGCCATCATGTAGAGCGGGTTCTCCTCGTCGAACATGTCGAGCATGAGCGCTGCAACCTTATCGGTACAAGCGGTCCACTCGTTAACGACTTCGATGTGGCGCTCCGTCTCGTTGATGAAGCCCTCCTCGAAGTACTCGTTGATCTGGTCGACGTTGGCCTGGGCGCGGTCGAGCAGCTCCTGCTTCTCCGCAGGGATGAGAGCGTCCCACACCGAGATGGTGAGGCCGGCGCGGGTAGCGTAGTGGAAGCCGGAGTACTTGATGGCGTCGAGGATCGGGCCGACCTTGGCCTCGGGGTAACGATCGCAGCAGTCGGCAACCAGCTTGGCCACATCGCCCTTGACCATCTTGTAGTTCATGAACTCGTAGTCTTCGGGCAGGCACTGGCGGTTGAAGATGATACGGCCGATAGAGGTCTCGAAGCGCGCGGTCTTGTTACCGGTGACGTCGTAGTCGACAAACTCGTTCTTGCCGTTCTTGACGCGGAAGATACGGGTGCCGTCCTCGTTGATGACGTTGGCGTCGGCAGCGGACACGCGGACCTGGATCTTGGCCTGCATGTCGACCTCGGAGCGGCAGTCATAGGCGTGCAGCGCGTCGTCGAAGCTCGAGAACACGTGGTTCTCGCCCGGCAGACCCTCGCGAACCTGGGTGAGGTAGTACACACCGATGATCATGTCCTGCGAAGGGATGTTAACCGGCTTGCCGGATGCCGGCGAGCGCAGGTTGTTCGCAGAGAGCATGAGCACGCGGGCCTCGGCCTGAGCCTGGCTGGACAGCGGCACGTGGACAGACATCTGGTCGCCGTCGAAGTCGGCGTTGAAGGGCGAGCAGACCAGCGGGTGCAGGTGGATGGCCTTGCCCTCGACCAGCACCGGCTCAAAGGCCTGGATGGACAGACGGTGCAGGGTCGGTGCACGGTTGAGCAGCACGACGCGGCCGTCGATGACCTCTTCGAGGATGTCCCACACAAAGGTGGCACCACGGTCGATAGCGCGCTTGGCGCCCTTGATGTTCTCGACCTTGCCAAGCTCGACCAGGCGCTTCATGACGAAGGGCTTGAAAAGCTCCAGCGCCATGGTCTTGGGCAGACCGCACTGGTGCAGCAGCAGCTTGGGGTCGGTAACGATTACCGAACGGCCGGAGTAGTCGACACGCTTACCCAGCAGGTTCTGACGGAAACGACCCTGCTTGCCCTTGAGGGCCTCGGCGAGCGACTTGAGCGGGCGACCGCCACGGCCAGAGACCGGGCGACCACGACGGCCGTTGTCGAACAGGGCGTCCACGGACTCCTGGAGCATGCGCTTCTCGTTGTTCACGATGATCGCGGGGGCGTCCAGGTCGAGCAGGCGCTTGAGTCGGTTGTTACGGTTGATCACGCGACGGTACAGGTCGTTGAGGTCGGACGCAGCGAAGCGGCCGCCGTCGAGCTGGACCATCGGGCGCAGATCGGGCGGAATGACCGGGATGACGTCCAGGATCATGTTCGCGGGGCTGTTGCCGCCCTTCAGGAAGGCGTCAACGACCTCGAGGCGCTTGACGGCCTTCTCGCGCTTCTGCTTCTGGGAGTCCTCGTCGGCGATGATGGCCTTGAGCTTCTCGGCCTCGGAGGGGAGGTCGATGGCAGCAAGCAGGTCGCGGACGGCCTCGGCACCCATACCACCCTTGAAGTACATGGAGTAGTAGCGGGTCATCTCGCGGAACAGCGGCTCATCGGAGATGAGGTCGCGCTCGGTGAGCTTCATGAAGGCGTTGAAGGCGTCCGTGCGGAGCTGCTTCTCGTCCTTGCACTCTTCCTCGATGTCGACGATGCCAGAGGCGATTTCCTCGGGGGTCAGCGGCTCCTCATCGGAGAACTCGTCAAAGTTCTCGGGGTTGCCCTGCTCCTTGAGGGATTCGATCTGGCGGGCGCACTCGGCATCGATCTCTTCCAGATCGGCGGCGAGCTCCTCGCGCAGGTCGTCAGCGTCGGCCTCGCGAGCCTCGTAGTCTACCTCGGTGATGATGTAGCTGGCAAAGTACAGAACCTTCTCGAGGTCCTTGGACTTGATGTCGAGCATACGGCTCATCGGGAAGCTCGTGGGGCTCTTGAAGTACCAGATGTGGGACACGGGAGCGGCGAGCTCGATGTGGCCCATGCGGTCGCGACGCACCTTGGCCGAGGTAACCTCGACGCCGCAGCGCTCGCAGACGATGCCCTTAAAGCGGATGCCCTTGTACTTGCCGCAGGAGCACTCCCAGTCCTTGGCGGGACCGAAGATCTTCTCGCAGAACAGGCCGTCCTTCTCGGGCTTGAGGGTACGGTAATTGATGGTCTCCGGCTTCTTGACCTCACCGTGCGACCAGGAACGGATCTGGTCGGCGGAGGCAAGGGAGATCTTTACCGAGTCAAAATCAGTAGCTTCGAAATCTGCCACAGTCAACTACTCCTTATCAGTGGTCGTGGCGGCGACAGCCTCGGGTGCCTCGGCGGTCTCGGCATCCTGGGCCTCGACGTCGGCGTCAACGCCGGCGAGCGCGGCCAGGTCATCGAGGGCAGAGGTCTCCTCGGCGGTCACAGGGGCGGAGGCGTCCTCGTCGGCATCGTGCATGGGCTCGATGTCCAGTGCGAGGGAGCGGATCTCCTTGACGAGAACCTTGAAGGACTCGGGGATACCCGGGACAGGAACGTTCTCGCCCTTGACGATGGACTCGTAGGTCTTGACGCGGCCCACGGTATCGTCGGATTTGACGGTCAGGATCTCCTGCAGGACGTTGGAAGCACCGTAAGCGTACAGTGCCCAAACCTCCATCTCGCCGAAGCGCTGGCCGCCGAACTGGGCCTTGCCGCCCAGAGGCTGCTGGGTAACCAAGCTGTAAGGGCCGGTCGAACGGGCGTGGATCTTGTCGTCGACCATGTGGCCGAGCTTGAGGATGTAGGACGTACCCACGGTAATGGGCTCGCGGAACTCCTCGCCGGTGCGGCCGTCGAACAGACGGGTCTTGCCGCGCTCGTCAAGCTGGGTGACGAACTCGGGGCGCATGTGATCGCCAAAGGCAGCGGTGGCCTTGTTGAGCATGTTCTTGTTGGCACGGCGGATGACCTCGGCGATCTCGTCCTCCTTGGCGCCGTCGAAGACGGGCGTGGCGGTGAAGAACGGACCGGGAACGTACTTGTCGGAGTCGGCCTGCTCGGTATCCCAACCGCAGGCAGCAGCCCAGCCAAGGTGGCACTCGAGCAGCTGGCCGACGTTCATACGCGAAGGAACGCCCAGCGGGTTGAGGATAACGTCGATCGGGGTACCGTCAGCCATGTAGGGCATGTCCTCGACCGGCAGAACGTTACAGATAACACCCTTGTTGCCGTGGCGGCCGGCGATCTTATCGCCCTGCTGGATCTTACGACGCTGGGCGACGTAGACGCGCACCTGCTCGTTGACGCCGGGGGCCAGGTCGTCGCCGTTCTCGCGGCTAAAGCGGACGACGTCGATGACGCGGCCGTACGCGCCGTGAGGCATCTTAAGGGAAGTGTCGCGAACGTCGTGAGCCTTGGCACCGAAGATGGCGCGCAGCAGGCGCTCCTCGGCGGTCAGAGCGCTCTCGCCCTTAGGCGTGACCTTGCCGACCAGGATGTCGCCAGGGCCGACCTCGGCGCCGATGCGGATGATGCCGTCCTCGTCGAGGTTGGCAAGCATGTCCTCGGAGAGGTTCGGGATCTCGCGGGTGATCTCCTCGGGGCCGAGCTTGGTGTCGCGGGCGTCGATCTCGTGACGGGTGATGTTGATGGTCGTCAGCAGATCCTCGGCCACCAGGCGCTCGGACACGACGATGCCGTCCTCGTAGTTAAAGCCTTCCCACGGCATGTAGGCCACGGTGAGGTTCTGGCCCAGTGCGAGCTCGCCGTGATCGGTCGAAGGACCGTCGGCCAGGGGCTCGCCCTGCTCAACGGTGTCACCGACGCGCACGAGCGGACGGTGGTTGATGCAGGTGGACTGGTTGGAGCGCTGGTACTTGGCCAGATGATACTCATCCATGCCACCGGCATGCTTGACGATGATCTTGGCGGCGTCGGCAAAGATGACCTCGCCGGCATTCTTGGTCAGGGTGACCTCGCCGGAGTCCAGGGCGGCGCGACGCTCCATGCCGGTACCGACATAGGGAGCGGCAGGGTGAACCAGCGGCACGGCCTGACGCTGCATGTTGGCGCCCATGAGCGTACGCTTGGCGTCGTCGTGCTCAAGGAACGGAATCAGCGTGGCTGCGACGGAGAGCATCTGGCGCGGCGAGACGTCCATGTAGTCGACGTCCTCGACGGGCACGTCGGCGGGGGCGCCGAAGGAGCCGTCGAAGTCGCGGGTACGGGCAATCACGCTATGCGGACGAACGATCTTGCCCTCGGCATCGGTCGTGATGAACTCGTTGGTCTTGGGATCGAGCGGCGTGTTGGCCGGCGCGATGACGTGCTTCTCTTCCTCGTCAGCGGTCATCCAGTCGATCTGGTCGGTGGCAACGCCGTTCTCGACGCGGCGGAACGGAGCCTCGATGAAGCCGTACTCGTTGACGCGGGCGTAGAGGGCGAGCGAACCGATCAGGCCGATGTTGGGGCCTTCGGGGGTCTCGATCGGGCACATGCGGCTGTAGTGCGAATTGTGAACGTCGCGGACGGCCGTCGGCACGTTGGTGCGGCGGCTGGAGCCGGACTTGTGGCCGGCAAGACCACCAGGGCCGAGTGCGGACAGACGGCGCTTGTGGGTCAGACCGGTCAGAGGGTTCGCCTGGTCCATGAACTGCGAGAGCTGCGAGGAACCGAAGAACTCCTTGATGGAGGCCACGATCGGGCGGATGTTGATGAGCGACTGCGGGGTGATCTCGTCGATGTCCTGGGAGCTCATGCGCTCGCGGACGACGCGCTCCATACGGCTCATGCCGATACGGAACTGGTTGGCGACGAGCTCGCCGACGGTGCGGATACGGCGGTTGCCGAAGTGGTCGATGTCGTCGACCTTGAAGCCCTGCTCGCCGGCAGCGAGGGACAGCAGGTAGCGCAGCGTCGCGACGATATCCTCGTCGGTGAGCACCGTGACCTCTTCCTCGGTGGTGAGGTTGAGCTTCTTGTTGACCTTGTAACGACCGACGCGGGCCAGGTCGTAGCGCTGCGGGTTGAAGAGCAGACCCTCGAGCAGGCTGCGGGAAGCGTCCACGGTGGGAGGCTCGCCCGGGCGCAGACGACGGTAGATCTCGATGAGGGCGTCCTCGCGGGTGAGGGCGGTGTCACGCTCCAGGGTGCGCTTAATCACATCGGAGTTGCCGAGCAGCTCGATGATGTCGTCGTTGGTGACGGCGATGCCAAGGGCGCGCAGGAACATCGTGGCGCTCTGTTTGCGCTTACGGTCGATGGAGACCATGAGCTGGTCGCGCTTGTCGACCTCAAACTCAAGCCAGGCACCGCGGGACGGGATGATCTGGGCCTTGTAGATCTGCTTGCCCGAATCCATCTCGGAGCTGTAGTACACGCCCGGTGAGCGGACGAGCTGCGAGACGACGATGCGCTCGGTACCGTTGATGATGAAGGTGCCCTGATCGGTCATCATGGGGAAGTCGCCCATGAAGACGAGCTGCTCCTTGATCTCGCCGGTCTCCTTGTTGGTGAGACGGACGTCGGTCAGAAGCGGAGCCTGATAGGTCATATCCTTCTCGCGGCACTCCTCGACGGTGTGCGCGGGGTCGCCGAACTGATGCTCGCCGAAGGTAACCTCGAGAACATGGTTCTGGCTCTGGATGGGGCTGGATTCCTTGAACGCCTCACGAAGGCCCTCGTCCTTAAAACGCTCAAAGGATTCCCTTTGAACAGAGATAAGGTTGGGGAGCTCCATGGCCTCCGGGATTTTCCCGAAGCTGACGCGCTTGCGCTCAGTGGCAGTGTATGCGTAGGTCACCAGGTTTTTCCTCCTTCACGGAAATGCTCGGTGGGTTGGCGAGGCATAGCTTCGCCAGTTATCGCAACCTAATAGTTTATCAGGTACCGACCGTTGGGCAAGAAAAGCCTTGACGCGATTGAGTTTTTGGAGTAGCAAAGTTTTTCGACAGAAAAGGTGCAGGTAGATAGGTATGTATCGAACATCTGTTCATATATTTTCTGTGAACAGAGAGCCGACGATCGCAGCTCTTATAAAAAACGGGTGCAGACCGAAGTCCGCACCCGTACCGTTTCAGCCAAGACAGATCAGCAGGTAGAGGGCTGACAGCGAACGGGCATCAGAGCGAACAAGTTGACATGAAAAGAGGACGGCATTGACCTTCTGGTCATGCCGCCCTCTTTGAATGGCAAATTGTCGCTCTGATGCCCGTGCAGCGTCGAGCCGTTACTCGGTTTGGTAAAACCGCGTTAACGCTTTAGACCGCCGCGCTCGTCGATGGCATCCCAGAAGGCGCTGGCAAAGCGAGGATCGCTTGCGGCCATGAGGGCGTTGGTGGCCATCCAGCCAGACGGGGTGCCGGTGTCGTAGCCCGAGAGCGGGTCGATGACGACAGCGTACATAGCCTCGCGGTCGAGCGAGCGGGCCATGGCGTCGGTAAGCTGGATCTCGCCGCCCTTGCCGGCCTGCTGATCGGCGAGCAGATCCATGACCAGCGGGCTCAGCAGATAGCGACCGACGATGTACAGGTTGGACGGAGCCGCCTCGGGAGCGGGCTTCTCAACCAGACCGCCGATGCGCCAGACAGCGCCCGGCTCGGCATCGGCAACGCCCTCGGCGCCCTCGAGCGAACCGACGCGCTCACCGGCGATAACGCCATAGCGGCTGACCTCCTCGGGCGAGCAAGCGGCGACGGCGATAACTGAAGCGCCACCGTGCTCCTTGGAAACGGCAAGCATCTTGTCGCAGATGTCACGGTTAGGCACAACGTAGTCGCCTAGAAGAACCAGGAAGTTCTCCCCTGCCACGGCGTCGGCAGCAGAGCGAATGGCATGACCGAGGCCCTTGGGCTCGTACTGATAACGGAAGTCGACCGGCATGCCGCCCGCGTGGGCGACGGCATCGGCGTAAGCATCCTTACCGCGCTCGCGCAGCAGATTCTCGAGCGAGCGATCGGGCTGGAAGTAGCTCAGCAGCTCGGGCTTACCGGGAGAGGTAACGATGATGGCGTCGTCGACCTCCTCGGGGTCGAGTGCCTCCTCAACGACATACTGAATGACCGGCTTGTCGAGCACCGGCAGCATCTCTTTGGGCGTGCATTTAGTGCCAGGCAGAAAACGCGTGCCGAGACCGGCGGCGGGGATGATTGCCTTCATGTTATTCAAGGATCCTTTCGCAGGCGCAGAATACGCCCTGTGCGTGCGGCACAACGGCCGCAGACCAAATTGCGATACCGGAGTATCTTACCGCCGGAGACATCCGTCGCCGTAAGGCAAACGCAATTCTTCAGCAGGTCAACGCAAATTATTGGTCGAATGGTGCAATTTTTGGCCCCAGCGGTAACGGGATTGGCACGGCGAAGACAGCGGTGTTCTGCGTGTCGAGTAATGGGAATGAGGGGCTAAAACAAAAAAGACGGGACTCGCATAGCGAGCCCCGTCTGCAAAGAAATCTGGCAAGAAAGCCTGATTACTTGAGGGTGACAGCAGCGCCAGCAGCCTCGAGCTTCTCCTTGGCAGCCTCGGCGTCCTCCTTCTTGACACCCTCGAGAACAGCCTTGGGAGCGCCCTCGACGACCTCCTTGGCCTCCTTCAGGCCAAGGCTGGTGAGCTCACGGACGGCCTTGATGACCTGGATCTTGTTGTCACCGAAGCCCTCGAGCACGACGTCAAACTCGGTCTTCTCCTCGGCCTCGGCAGCGCCAGCAGCAGGAGCGGCGACAACAGCGGCAGGAGCAGCGGCGGAAACGCCGAAGGTGTCCTCGATAGCCTTGACGAGCTCGGAAGCCTCGAGAAGGGTCATTTCCTTAAGAGCATCGATGATCTCATCGGTGGTAAGCTTAGCCATTTCTAAGTCCTTTCGGTTTCCGTGTCTGTGCACGGAGATCAGTTAAAACACGGCGCGAATGCGCCAGGGGTGCGGCGTTGCCGCCGCGGGTGAAAACAGCGACTAGGCTGCCTTCTGCTCGGAGACCTGCTGGATCGAACGAGCGAGACCAGAGGAAACGCCGTTGACGCAGACAGCGATGTCGCGAGCGAAACCGGAGATGAGACCGGCGATCTGGCCGAGAAGCTGATCCTTGGTGGGCAGCTCGGCGATAGCCTTAACATCATCAGCGGAAACGGCCTTGCCGTCGGAGATACCACCCTTGATCTCAAGGACACCCTTGGAATTGGCGGAGAAGTCCTTAAGGGCCTTAGCGGCCTCGACCGGCTCGGTCTCGTAGAACACATAAGCGACGGGGCCGGCGAGGATCTCGTCGATCTCGGGCTGCTCCTGGTTCTTGAGGGCGATCTTGACCAGGTTGTTCTTGTAGACCTTCATCTCGGCGCCGCACTCGCGAAGCTGATGACGCAACTCCTGAGCCTGCTTAACCGTCAGACCGTTGTAGTTGACGACGAACAGACCGGCGTTCTCGGCGATACGGGACTCGATCTCTGCAACCTTGTCGATTTTGTACTGCTGGGGCATGAATTACACCTCCTCGAATTCTTTCCGGGCACGGTCCGCCACAAGGACGTGACGGGGGCATGTCCAAAAAGAAAGCCCCCGCGCTGCATGAGCGACGGGGGCGAGAAGACATATCTACTCGACCACCTCGGCTGGCGGGATATCCCATTAAGCTCGCGGGCGATGCCCGTTGGCGCCGGCTGTCTCTGGCAGCGGATTCGTGCGTGAACGGAAAGTATTATGGCGGGGACCCCGGCATCGGTCAACGGAAAACCGGGCTGTACACAATTCCACCATCCGGCCGCGCCGCCGAAGGCCAGGCGCAAGGTTTTCGCTCGGTTAAGTCCTGGCTCGCACGAAGAGCACATTAAGTGCTCTTCGGCTCGTGCGGAATCTACGAGAACTTTGCGCCTGGCCTTCGGCGGCGCGTGCCTGCGTTGACTTTGGGCAGCCCGGGTTTTCGTTGGCTGACGCCCCCACTCATAATGCTTGGGTCGGTGGGCTGATGTGTTGCGTCCCGTTGGGCTATAAGGTTGAAATGAAGGTGGACAGGCGATTTAGGCCTTCGTCCAGATCTTGGTCGGAGACGCAGTAGCTGAGGCGGATGTGGCTTTCGGTGCCGAAACAGTCGCCCGGGACTAGGGCTACGCTTGCCTCTTTGATGGCTTTGATGCAGAAGGCTTCGCTTGTTAGGCCGTACTGTTTGATGCTGGGGAAGGCGTAGAAGGCGCCGACTGGTTCCACTACGTCGAGGCCCATGGTGTCTAAGGCTGCGAGCACGCGTTCGCGGCGAGCTCGGTAGACTTTGAGCATGGGGGCGGGGTCGACGGTCAGAGCTCGCGTTGCGGCGTCCATCTCGAAGGAGACGGCACTCGATACTAAGTATTGGTGGGCCTTTGCGATCTCGGCAATGACGGGCCCTGCCGCTGCGAGCCAGCCCAAGCGCCAGCCGGTCATGGCCCAGGGCTTGGAGAAGCTCTCGATGACTACCGTCTGCTCGCGTAGCTCCGGGTGGCGCTGGGCAAAGCGCTCGTAGCCATCCACATAGACCAGACGGTTGTACACGTCGTCGCAGATTACGTAGATACCCGCCTGGTCTGCCACGCGCGCCACAGCGTCGAGCGATGCCGCGTTGAGGATGCAGCCCGTGGGATTGTTGGGCGAGCAGATGACGATGGCCTTGGTCGCCGGTGTCACGCAAGCACGAAGTGCGTCTTCGTCAATCTGGAATTGCGCAGGCTCCGTATCCAAAAAGACCGCTTTGGCGTGATTGGCCACGACAATGCTCTCGTACAGGCCAAAGGCCGGCGTGGGGATAATGACCTCGTCGCCGGGGTTGAGCATAGCCATGAATGTTGCCGACAGAGCCTCGGTCGCGCCGTCGGTCAGGATGATCTCGTCGGCCGAAAACGTAAGGCCCGCGTCCCCCATGTAGGCAGACAGCGCCTCGCGCAGGGCGGGGCGACCGTTGTTGGGCGGATAGTGCGTGTCGCCGCGGCCCAGCGCGGCGGTCACCTCGGCGCTAATCACATCGGGCGTGGGAAAATCAGGCTCGCCGAGCGCGAGCGCAATGCATCCTGGGCGCTGGGCAGCGAGCGCGTTAATCCGACGGATGCCGGAGGGCTTAAGCGTGGCAAGCGAGGTATTCATGGGCAGACGCATGGCGTTCCTTTCGTAAGGGTTGCACTAGGATAGCGCGGCGAGGCGCCGCCAGACGGTGTAACCTAAACGGAAACCGACCGGAAAGGAGGCGGCATGGAGACGACCGCACGCGGCGATGTACCAAAAACGTTGCAGACCATTGCGTATATCAGTATTCCCGATAGCGCCGATCTTGAGTTTTTGCTCTGGGACCTGCAGGATGCCATCGCCGCCTATGCACAGCTTTCCGGCACCGTGCTCCCCCGCCCGGTCGACTTGAAGGCAAATGACACCGGTGTAGTCGATGGCATGGTGCTCGCTGTTGATGATGCCTTTGATGATGAGGCGATGAGCGTCGTAGAGCAGGCGCTTGATTGCCTTGGGGGCACGGAAACGCGCGTCTATGTTGTTGTTCAAGTCGGCTGTGGGAGTCCCGAGCGGGCGCACACGGTCGTTGGCCATCTGCGCGAAGCGTGCGAGCGTCGGGGGTTATCGTGGTGCGGTGGCATTGTCGTCTGCACCGGCGCCGGCATCGCGGCGCTTCGTCGCTCACCGCGCATGGGACTCTTGCGGCGACCGTTTTCGGAAGCGATGGACAAGCTCGTGGGCGCTGTGCGCATGGGCTGCTCCATTGAGCATGCGCAGCTGCTTGGCGGTGGCAATGCCGGTAGCGTCGATGCCGACGGCATGGTGCGCGCCAAGCCCGCGCTGCCCGCACCGATCTGGCATGCCATCATGAAACGCCTCGGCACCCGCGCCCAATCAGATATCTAAATTACAGAGCGCCCCAATCAACGGCATCGCGCCAGCGCTCGACAAGGCGTTCCAGGCGCCATGCCGCATTAGCGGGACTTGTCGACGGCAGAACGATGGCCGGCAGCCCGGTGCGCTCTTGCAGGTAGCGCTTGTAAAGCCGCCCTGCCGTACCGCCGTTACAGACCACCTGCTCGATAGAGGCTGCACCGGCAATGCGCTCGACATGCGCCGGCACAACGTTTTTGATGCTCGCGTCGCTCGAGCCCTTAATGTCGCAGCTCTCAATCACATCCCACAGGGCCACGCCGCCGTTCAGCAGCATTGATCGCTTGGCGGCAATCGAGGCGTCGAGCGTCGCAGGCTCACTGCCTGCCAAAGGGTCGCCCTCGTTGGGCGGCACGGGCACACCGAGGCACGCGGCCATCACGCGCCAAAAGCGGTTCTGCGGATTGCCATAGTAGAAGGCATTGGCACGCGAGAGCACCGAGGGAAACGACCCCAGCACCAAAATGCGCGAGCGCTCGTCAAACACAGGCTCAAACCCATGCTCAATATGTTGATAGCCCTCGTCGGATGCAGCCATGGCCTAGGCCCTCAACAGATAGCGCACCTCGTAGGGTGCAAGCTCGAGGGTACCCGTCAGTTCGACCGTGGGCGTATCGTCGGCAAGCAGGTCGACGAAGGAGCCGTTGAGTTCGCCGGCTCCAAAGGTATAGGGCTCGTTCACGGCATTGACCGCCACGAACACTGTCGCGTCGTCGCAGGCGCGCTCGAACAGCAGCTGCTTGTTCTGGATCACCACGTTGCGATAGGCACCATAGTTGAAGGCACGGGCCGCCGCACCGTCTGCCGAGCGCAGGTGCGCGAGCTGCTTGATGAAGGCCGTCAGCTCGTTGGGCGCAGGCTCATCGAGCGCAGGTCGCAGCGCCCAGTCGCCATCGGGGCCGCCCTTTTCGCCGGCAATCCCCCACTCGCTGCCATAGTAGACGCACGGGATGCCCGGCATGCCAAAGAGCATGCCATAAGCGGGGCGCAGACAGGACTTGTCGGCAAGAATGCTCGCCAGGCGCGCCACGTCGTGGTTATCGACAAACGACAGCAGATGCTTGCCGCGGTAGATGCACCACGGGTCACCGCCAAACTGGCGATGCAGCGAATGGGCGATCTCGAACATGTTGACCGAATTAAAGCTGGAGTACAGACCCTTGTAGCACTCGTAGTTGGTGCAGGAGTCGAGCATCTCGTCGTTGACGATCTGGTTGTAGTCGCCGTGGAGTGTCTCGCCAATCAGCACAAAGTCGGGCTTGAGCTCGCGGGTAAAGGCGTGCAGACGACGCATGAAGTCGCGGTCGAGCATATAGGCGACGTCCAGCCGCAGGCCGTCGATGCCGAAGACATCGGCCCAACGGTGCACGGACTCGAGCAGGTAATCAACCACGGCGGGATTTTGCAGATTGAGCTTCACAAGCTCAAAATGGCCCTCCCAGCCCTCGTACCAAAAGCCGTCGCCATAGCAGGAATCGCCGTCAAAGCTAATGTGGAACCAGTCCTTGTAGGGCGAGTCCCACTTGCGCTCCTGCACATCGCGGAAGGCCCAAAAGCCGCGGCCCACATGGTTGAAGACGGCGTCGAGCACCACGCGGATGCCATGGGCGTGCAGCGTCTCGCACACGGCGGCAAAGTCGGCGTCCCCACCCAGGCGACGATCTATATGGCGCAGACTGCGTGTGTCGTAACCGTGGCTATCAGACTCGAGCGGCGGGTTAATGAGCACAGCACCGATGCCGAGCTCTTGCAGGTAGTCGGCCCATTGGGCGATTTTCATGATGGGGGCATCGGGGTTGGGCGCGGCGTTGGCAGCCTGGGCGAGCTCATCCTCGGCAACGGGCGCGGCGTTTTCGCGCGGAGCTCCGCAAAAGCCCAGCGGATAGATCTGATAGAATGTCGTCTCGTATGCCCACATAGCAACCTCCCGGTAAGCTCAACACAACGACATCCATTGTATGCCCAGCAGGGTAGCTAATTTGGGACGGGGCTATTTTAGCTACCCCGCATCCGATGCAGGGGTAGCTAAAATAGCCCCGTCCCAAATTAACTACCCCAGCCCCTTTCTAAGTTGCGGTGAAGTAGTTCCCGCTTGGGCCTTCAGAGGCCTTAAACAGGAACTATTCCACCGCAACTGATGAGGGGACGTGGTTAGGCGACGACCTTGGCGCGACGGATGGCCGGGAATAGCACCGTGATGGCGAGGATGACTCCCACGACGGCAATCGCCCCACCCGCGAAGCCGATCCAGGCGATACCGGGACCCGAAACCACGGCGGCGCCAATCGCGGTGCCCGTGCCGATACCCAGATTGAACAGGCCCGAGAAAATCGACATGGCGACGGCCGACGAGTCCGCCGGCGTGTACTTGATGAGCTCGGCCTGAAACGCCACGTTAAAGGCCGTACCACAGC
>CABURV010000036.1 GCA_902494035.1 uncultured Collinsella sp. | reverse complement strand
GGACGTTCGGCCGTGCGCGGGCGCCCGGTCGGCGGCCCGTTCTGGGCGCGCCTCAATCGTAGCCCGAGACGGTCCCGGGCTGACAATTTCGACTGTAATGGACGTTCTTAAACGACTAGGTGGAAAGGGGACGCTGCGGATTGGTTCCGCGGCGTCCCCTTTGCGTTGGCGTGTCGGTTATGCCTTACAGCTCGTAGAGCGTGGTGAACTTGTCCTGCAGGTAGCTGCAGTAGTAGCGGGCATCGAACGCCATGCCGCACGCGCCCTTGATGAGCTCCGGCGCGTCCTTGGCGCGGCCCCACTGCCAAATGTGCTCGCCGAGCCAGGCGCGGACAGGCGCCAAATCGCCGCTCGCACAGGCGCTGGCAAGGTCGACGCCGTCGCGGCACATGGCCGGCACGAACATGGCGTCGTAGGCGCTGCCCAGCGCATAGGTGGGGAAGTAGCCAAACGAGCCGCCGCTCCAGTGCGTATCCTGCAGGCAGCCGTGCGTGTCGTCGGGAACGGGAATGCCCAGGTACTCGTCCATAAAGCGGTTCCAAAGCGCGGGGATGTCCTTGGCCGTGGCCTCGCCGGCAAACAGCATGCGCTCGATCTCGTAGCGCACCATAACGTGCAGCGGATAGGTGAGCTCGTCGGCCTCGGTGCGGATCAGCGAAGGCTGCGCGATGTTCACGGCGTGGTAGAGCGTGTCCTCGTCGACGTCGCCGTAGACCTCGGGTGCGTGGCGGCGCAGCACCTCGAGCAGCGGTCCCATAAAGGCGCGGCTGCGACCCACGGTGTTCTCGAAAAAGCGGCTCTGGCTCTCGTGGATGCCCATGGAGGTGCCGCCCTCCAGGCACGTGCGCGCATAGGCGGGGTTCACGCCCAGCTCGTACATGGCGTGTCCCGCCTCGTGGATGATGCTGTAGACGTTGGAGATGCAGTCGTTCTCGTAGATGTGCGTCGCGATGCGCGCATCGCCCACGGCAAAGCCCTCGCTAAACGGATGCTCGGTAAAGGCAAGCGTGGTGTCGTCCAGGTTCAGGCCGACGAGCTTCATAAGGTCGAAGCTCATGGCGCGCTGGGCGGCCTCGGGCACGCGGGCGTGCAAAAAGTCGGCATCGGGCTGCTGGCTGCGCTCGCCGATGGCGTGCACGAGCGGCACGACCGTCGCCTTGACCTCATCGCAAAACGCATCGAAGCTCTTGGCGGAAAGGCCGCGCTCGTACTGGTCGAGCCAAACATCGTATGGGTCGCGCTTGGGGTCCATAAGTTCGGCCTGATGCTTAAGTTGGGCGACGATCCTATCCACATAGGGCTCAAAGCTCGCCCAGTCATTGGCCGTCTTGGCCTTGTGCCACACGGCATCGGCCTCGCAGGTGAGCCTGGTCCAGGCCTCGGCCTCCTCGGTGGGGATGACGCTTGCCTCGCGCTGGTCGCGACCGAGCACACGGATCTCGTCGAGCAGCTGCGGGTCGTCAATTTTGCCGCCGGCGACGGTCTCGCGCGCTAACGAGCGTACGAGTTCAACGGACTTCTCGCTGGTCAGCAGCTTGTGATGCTCGCCGGCAAGCGTGCCCATGGCGTCGGCACGGGCGGCAGCACCGTTGGCAGGAGCAATCGTCGCTCCATCGAACTCGGCAATCTTGAGCAAGTACTCGCGAGTCCACAGCTTGCCCTCGAGTTTGCGGAACTTTTTGACGGCCTTGTCGACTTTAGCGGCCTTGACTCCCTTGGCGGCCTTTGCCACGGCGGCCTTGGCCTTCTTATCGAGTTTCTTTCCCATACCGTATCCTTAGTCTCGCAGGCCGAGCGCCGCAGACGGGTGCACGGCCAGTTTGCACAGCTACCTGCCTTGTACCCAGCGCGAACAAAACGGAACGCGGCGATGCACACGTAGAATGTGTTATCCTATAGCCCAATGCGTTGACGGAGAGGGTTTTGCCCGCCGCGTCGCCGGCAAGAGAGGGAAGGTCATGGGCTGCAAGCCTTCCTGCGGTGACAAGGGCCAAGCGTTCACTCCCGAGCAGCGACCTCAACGGGCGCGCGGCCAGTGGCAGCAAAGCCTCAGTAGGGAAGCCGTGAGCCTCGCGACAAGAGGCACAGAGTGGGCGCGGCGGGCCAGACATCCGCCGGGTCAAACAAGGTGGTACCGCGGAATTCAACCGTCCTTGGGCAATGCACATGCCCGAGGACGGTTTTTTGTTACCGAACCGGGCCGCGCATCCGCAGCATCGGGCGGCGTCAGCCGCCCCGGAGCGCGGATACGCGAGAGACGAAAGGGAAGACATGAGTCTGATTGATGATCTGGTCAAACTCGAGGAAGAGGCCAAGGAGCTCGTTGCAGGCGCCGACGACGCCGCCAAGCTCGAGGCTGCACGCGTTGAGCTGCTCGGTCGCAAGGGCCGCATCACCGGCCTGATGCGCATGATGGGCAAGCTCGCCCCCGAGGATCGTCCCGTGATGGGCAAGCGCGCCAACGAGATGCGCCAGCTGATCGAGGGCATGCTCGACGAGCGCACCACCGAGATGAAGGCCGCCGCCCTCAAGCACGCACTCGAGCACGATGCCGTCGACATCACGCTGCCGGGCATCCGTCCGCAGATCGGCCACCAGCACCTGATCAAGCAGATCATCGAGGAGGCCGAGGACATCTTCTGCGGCATCGGCTACACCGTCGAGTCCGGCCCCATGGTCGACACCTCCTACTACAACTTCACCGCGCTCAACGCCCCCATGGATCACCCGAGCCGTTCGGCCCGCGATACCTTCTACGTGGTCGACAACAACCCCGGCAGCGTCGCGCACCCCGAGGCTCATGCCCACGGCGAGTCCGACGTGCTGCTGCGCACCCAGACCTCGGGCGTGCAAATCCACACCATGGAGTCGCAAAAGCCGCCCATCTACATGATCTGCCCGGGCACCGTCTATCGTCCCGACACGGCCGACGCCTGCCACCTGCCGCAGTTCAACCAGATCGAGGGCCTGGTCGTCGACGAGGGCATCACCTTTGGCGATCTTAAGGGCACGCTCGACTACTTTGTTAAGTGCATGTTTGGCGAGGACCGCAAGACGCGTTATCGCCCGCATTTCTTCCCCTTCACCGAGCCTTCCTGCGAGGTGGACGTGAGCTGCCACGTGTGCGGCGGCAAGGGCTGCAACTTCTGCAAGCACAGCGGCTGGATCGAGATCCTGGGCTGCGGCATGGTCGACCCCAACGTCCTGATCAACTGCGGCATCGACCCCGAGAAGTACACCGGCTTCGCCTTTGGCATTGGCGCCGAGCGCGTCGCGGCCCTGCGTTACGACCTGCCCGACCTCAGAACTCTCATGACTGGCGATATGCGCTTCTTGAATCAGTTCTAGGCTGCGGCTTGCCCAAGCACGGCACCTCGGCGCTCATTCGTCGCTTGCGTACCAAAGTACGCGGCGCTCCTCTTTCGGGCCGATTTGCCGCACTTGGACAACCCTCGCTTTGTAAGGAATGTTCACAAAGTTGAAGTTTCCACCTGCATCTCTTCGCAGGCTTTCAGTATGAAAGGAGAGCTAGATGCGTGTTTCTTACGACTGGCTCAAGACCATGATCGATATTCCGGAGGATCCCAAGACCCTTTCGGACGAATATATCCGTACCGGCACCGAGGTCGAGGCGATTGACACCGTGGGCGAGTCCTTCGACCACGTGGTGACCGCCAAGGTGCTCACCAAGACCCCGCACCCCGATAGCGACCACATGTATGTGTGCTCGGTCGACGTGGGTGACAAGAACCTCGACGCCGACGGCAATCCTGCCCCGCTGCAGATCGTCTGCGGCGCGCAGAACTTCGAGGCCGGCGACCACATCGTCACGGCCATGATCGGCGCCGTGCTTCCCGGCGACGTCAAGATCAAGAAGAGCAAGCTTCGCGGCGTCGTGTCCATGGGTATGAACTGCTCCGCGCGCGAGCTCGGCCTGGGCGGCGACCACTCCGGCATTATGATTCTGCCCGAGGATACGCCCTGCGGCATGCCGTTTGCCGAGTACGTGGGCTCGAGTGATACTGTGCTCGACTGCGAGATCACGCCCAACCGCCCCGACTGCCTGTCCATGATCGGCATGGCCCGCGAGACCGGCGCCATCTTCGACCGCGATTTCCACGTTGAGCTGCCCGCCATCAAGGCTGAGACCGGCCGCGCGACCGACGACGAGCTTTCCGTCGAGATCGCCGACGAGGGCCTGTGCGACCGCTATGTCGCCCGCATCGTGCGCAACGTGAAGGTCGGCCCGTCGCCCGACTGGATGGTCAAGCGCCTCAACGCCCTGGGCGTGCGCCCGCACAACAACATCGTCGACATCACCAATTATGTGATGATGCTCACCGGTCAGCCGCTACACGCTTTTGACCTGGACACCTTTGCCGAGCGCGATGGCAGGCGTCGCGTGGTGGTTCGCGCTGCCCAGCAGGACGAGAGGTTCACGACGCTCGACGGCGAGGAGCGCGTGCTCGACGCTGGCATGGGCCTTATCACCGACGGCGAGCGCCCCGTGGCGCTGGCCGGCGTTATGGGCGGCATGGATTCCGAGATCGAGGACGACACCGTCGACGTGATGGTCGAGAGCGCCTGCTTCAACGCCGGTCGCACCTCGCACACCAGCCGTGATCTGTCGCTGATCTCCGACGCCTCCATTCGCTTTGAGCGCCAGGTCGACGAGACCGGCTGCGTGGATGTTGCCAACGTTACCTGCGCGCTCATCGAGGAGATCGCCGGTGGCGAGGTTGCCCCCGGCTATGTCGACGTGTTCCCCGCGCCCAAGACCATCGACAGCATCAAACTGCGCCTGGCCCGCGTGCATGCCATCTGCGGTGCCGACATCGAGCCCGACTTTATCGAGCGTTCGCTCACCCGTCTGGGCTGCACCGTCGAGTGCGACGGCGAGGACTTTATGGTCACCCCGCCGAGCTTCCGTCCCGACCTGCCGCGCGAGATCGACCTGATCGAGGAGGTCCTGCGCCTGTGGGGCATGGGCCGCGTGACGGCGACCATCCCGGCTGCCAAGAACCACATCGGCGGCCTGACCCGCGAGCAGAAGCTCACCCGTAAGGTCGGCGAGATCCTGCGCGCCTGCGGCCTCAACGAGACCACGACCTTTGGCTTTGCCGCCCCGGGCGACCTGGAGAAGATCGGCATGTCCACTGAGGGCCGCGGCTGCCCCGTGGTGCTTATGAACCCGCTGGTAGCCGAGCAGACCGAGATGCGTCGTTCGCTGCTGCCGGGCCTGCTGCAGTCCGTGGCCTACAACGAGGCACACGGTACGCCCAATGTGCACCTGTACGAGGTCGGCAGCCTGTTCCATGGCCGCGAGAACGCCAGCCTGCCCAAGGAGACCAAGTCCGTCGCGGGCGTGCTCTCGGGCCAGTGGAGTGAGCAGTCCTGGAACATGAAGTACCGCAAGCTGCGCTTCTTCTTTGGCAAGGGCATTGTCGAGGAGCTGCTCGCCCAGCTGCGCATCGAGAAGGTTCGCTTCCGTCCCGTCGAGGGCGAGGGCTACGCTTTCTTGCAGCCGGGTCGCGCGGCCGAGGTTCTGTCGGGCGGCACCGTGCTGGGCTGGGTCGGCGAGATTCACCCCGAGGCGCGCGAGGCGATGGGCATCGATGAGGTCGTCGTTGCCTTTGAGCTCGACTTGGACAAGCTGATCAAGGGCGCCCGCAATCAGGAGAACTACCGTGAGTTCTCGCAGTACCCGGCTGTTGAGCATGACCTGGCTATCGTGGTCGATAACTCCGTGACCTGCGAGGATCTTGACCGTCGCATTACCAGCGCCGGCGGCAAGCTGCTCGAGGGCGTGCGCCTGTTCGACGTCTATCGCGACCCGGTCCGCGTGGGCGTGGGCAAGAAGTCCATGGCCTTTGCGCTTACGTATCGCTCCGACGACCACACGCTCACCAGCGAAGAGGTCGAGAAGGCGCACCAGAAGATCGTCACCAAGGTGTGCAAGGGCGTAAACGGCGAGGTTCGCTCGTAATCTTTGCCGTTCGGAACCCGCCCCCTGCGGGGTTTTCACGGCAACGTCCTCCCCGCTTCGCGGCTGCGGGATGTTGCCTTAGAAAACCCCTCTCGGGGGCGGGTTCCTGCGTTAACCTTGTTGCGAGCGGACTGCACCTTCTTCCGGGTGACCGGAAAGTTGGGAGTGCATGGGCCTTTATTGGACGGTGCGTGGACCTGGGTTAATAACGTACGTATTGCAAGGGCGTGCTGCGTTGTGGGCGGTGCGCCTTTTTGTTAGTATGCAGAGTCGGTGTTACGGATTGTTGGAAACGTAACACGCAACGTTCTGATTGAGAGGGCTCATGCATATTCCCGATAATTATCTGTCCCCGCAGACCGATGCCGTCATGGCGGTGGCGATGGTGCCCGTTTGGGTTCACTGCATCAAGAAGGTGCGTGCCACGCTCGATCGCGAGCATATGGCGTTCCTGGGCATCTGCGCCGCATTCTCCTTCTTGCTCATGATGTTCAACGTGCCGCTGCCCGGCGGCACCACAGGTCACGCCGTCGGCGGCGCGCTCATCGCGCTGCTGCTGGGCCCCGAGGCCGCGGCTATCGCTGTCTCGGTCGCGCTGGCGCTGCAGGCGCTGCTATTTGGCGACGGCGGCGTTCTGTCGTTTGGCGCCAACTGCTTTAACATGGCCTTTGTGCTGCCGTTTGTCGCTGCTATCGTGTTTCGTGCGCTCAACAGCCGTCTGCACGACAAGAGCTGGGGCACCTCGGTTTCTGCCATCGTGAGCGGCTGGGTTGGCCTGTGCCTGGCGGCCCTGTGCGCGGCGGTCGAGTTCGGTATTCAGCCGATGCTCTTCACCAACGCTTCGGGCGCTCCGCTGTACTGCCCCTTCCCGCTGTCCGTGGCTATTCCGGCCATGTTGATCCCGCATATGCTGGTTGCCGGTGTGATCGAGGGCGTGGCGACGGCCGCCATCTACGGTTTCATTAAGAAGACGGCGCCGAGCATTATCGTCGGGCCCGAGGCCGTCGATGGCCAGCTTGCTGCCGAGGGCGCTGCTGCCAAGAAGACCTCGCTGGTCCCCACGCTCATTTTGGTCGCCGTGCTCGTGGTGGCCACGCCGCTGGGCTTGCTTGCCACCGGTGACGCCTGGGGTGAGTGGGACGCCGAGGGCGCCGCGACCGCCGTTCAGGAGGCTGGCGACGACAGCCTGCAGGCTTCGGTCGGCCTCGATACCCCGACCTTTGCCGACGCGCTGCCCACGGGTGATTACCTGCAGGCTTATTCCGAGGAGCAGGGTCTTGGCTTTGCCGGTCAGGCTGCCATGTATATCCTGTCCGGCGTGATTGGCGTGGCGGTGCTCACCATCGCATTCCGTCTGATCTCGCTGACGGTCAAGGAAAGCGGTGCTCATGGCAATAGCCGAGCTGCCTAGCTGGCTTGCGACCGAGCAGCGTTACGAGCCCGCGGGGGCTCGGCATCGTGTGATGCAAAAGAATGTCCTGCACCTGGCGAGCCTGCTTGAGCGGGTTCGCCTGGGTGGAGGCGCGCACGAGGGCGGGTCGATGGTCGACCGCGCCCTTTCTTGCGTTTCGGCTCCGGTGCGCCTGGTGGGGATGTTCGTCTGCGTCCTGTGCGTGTGCCTGACGCAGAGTCCGCTGTACCTGATGCTGATGGCGGCAATCGCGTTGGTGCTGGTCGCGGTGCGCCCCGCACGCGGGCTGCGTGCGACCTTTGTACCGGCGCTCGGCGCCACGGGGCTTGCCGTGGTTCTGGCACTGCCTGCCCTGCTGCTGGGCGCGTCTGCCACGGGCGCCATGCTCAAGATCGCGCTCAAGACGTTTATTAATGTGTCGCTGGTGCTGGGTGTTTCGTGGACGCTTACCTGGAGCCGCATGTCGGCGGCGCTCAAAATGCTGCACCTGCCCGACGAGGTTATCTTTACGTTTGATATGGCACTCAAGCATATCGAGGTGCTGGGACGCACGGCGCACGATCTGTGCGAATCGGTCATGCTGCGCAGCGTCGGTTCCGCGCCCGCGGGTTTTTCGCGTACCGACTCGCTGGCGGGTATCATGGGCATGACGTTTATCAAGGCGATGGAATGCAGCCGCGCGATGGACGAGGCCATGCTGTGCCGCGGCTTCGCCGGCGTGTATCCGGCGCCTGCACGGAGCGGCTTTGGCTGGCGCGATGCGGTTTACGCGGCCGGCGTTGCGTTGCTCGCCGTGTTGTGCGCGGTGCTGTAGCGCGGACGGTCGAACCGTCGATGTGAGTAGGGAAGGGCGACGTTTTGGCAAACGATACGAATAACGCGATGGGTGCGAGCGGTGCTGCCGGCACCGAGGTCACGCCGATCATCGAGTTTCGCGACGTGCTGTTTTCCTATGCGGGTCATACGGTGATCGACGGCATTTCATTGCAGGTGAACCGTGGGGAGCTCGTTGCTCTGCTCGGTCCCAACGGCTGCGGCAAGACGACGATCATGCGCCTTATCAACGGCCTTGAACTTGTGGACGCGGGTGCGTATCTGTTTGACGGGCATGCGGTCGATGCGGCATATCTCAAGGATTCCGCGACGGCCCAGCGGTTCCATCAGCGCGTGGGCTTTGTGTTCCAGAATGCCGATGCGCAGCTCTTTTGCGCCACGGTGGGCGAGGAGGTCGCGTTTGGCCCGGCTCAAATGGGGCTGCCGGCAGACGAGCTCGAGCGTCGCGTCCGCGACGCCATGGAGCTGTTCCAGGTTGCCGATCTGGTCGATGCCTCGCCCTATCAGCTTTCGGGCGGGCAAAAGAAGCGCGTGGCGCTGGCTGCCGTCGTGTCGATGAACCCGGATATCCTGGTGCTCGACGAGCCTACCAACGGACTTGACGAGGACTCTTGCGACATCGTGGTCAACTTTCTACTGGCCTATGTTGCTGCCGGTAAGACGGTCTTGATGAGCACGCACCATCAGGATTTGGTACGACGCCTGGGTGCCCGTGCAATCTTTATCGATCGATATCACCATGTGGTCGAGGCGCCGGTATCGTCGTATGGAACCGAGAGCGGCGTTGTGGAATAGTTGCTGCGTGGAGCGTGCGTAGCCGCCCGCGCGGCTTTGCCGTGATGGTATAGTTATCCAGGTTTTTATGGGGGTGGCTATGCCAAGCTGGAACATTCATATCGCTCAGACGGAGCGTTTGCTGGAGCGCACCGGTGCGCTTGCCAATAGCGTGCGCGACCGCAATGCCTTTTTGTTTGGCTGCGTGGTTCCGGATATCTTCGTGGGCTATATGGTCCCTGGCATCGCCGATCCCATCCCGTACCGCATTACGCACTTTGCAAAGCCCGAGCCTATCCCTAAGCCTCGTGAGCATGAGTTCTGGGATACCTATGTGGCACCGTTGCTTAAAAGTTCGCCCACCGGTGCGCCAGCTGCCGCGACCTCGATTGTCGAGGAGCGCGAGCGACTCAATCGGGTGCATTATCCCCAACGTTACAAGGACGCCGAGCCGGTCGCCGGTCCCGGTGCTAGCGAGCTTTCGCTCGCGCCCGATGACGTGGCGCAGTCGCTGCTCGATCTGACGCTGGGCGTTTGGTCGCATCTGGTGGCCGATGCCGTATGGAATACGCGTGTGAATCAGTACCTGGAGGCGCACGGCGGCAAGCCGTGCGAGGAATTCCGCATTAAAAAGCAAGGCGACTTTGACTGGTTTGGCAAGACACTCAGCATCGTTTCGATACCGCGCGCGACCGATCGCCTGTATACTGCGGCGACCCGTTTTGGTCAGTATCCCATCCATAAGGAGTATGTGCTCAAGACCATCGGCGTTATGCACGAGATTGTACGCGAAAACCCCGGCGAGCCTGATCATCCACCGTATCGCTTGCTAACCGAGGAGTTTTTCGATGCAACGTTTACCGAGGTCATCGAGCTGACCGAGGCGGGATTTGCCACCCGCGTCGAATCGCCCGATGTGCCCGCGCTGCCCCTGATCGCTATCTGCTAGCTGGACGGCTTGGCAGTGAATAGCTCAACCCAATCGACCAACAGCTCCCGTCGCAGGGCGTAAACACGGCAAACGAGCTGCACATCTCATAGCATGTCATAAGCAGCTGGTTGCGAGCCATGCCATACAGTAGGCATTGGCGCACAGAAAAAGGGCCCGGAAGGCTTTGCCTTCCGGGCCCTTTGCAATGCAAAGCTGCTTGCAAGTGCGATTTAGCGCACCTGAGCGACGTAAGCGACGTTGGTCGAGGAGACCTTGTCCTCGAGCTGGACGCTCATGCGGGGATCGCCAGCGGTGGCGACGGTCAGGTCGCCGACCTCGACATAGCCGAGCTCCTTAGCGGTCTCGATCGCCTTGACGATTGTGCCGTTGACGGTGCCCTGGGTAATCTCGGCCTGGTGCGGAATAACGCCCCAGTACATGATCATCTGCTGGACGGCCCACTCGTGGCGGGAGAACGCGCAGATCGGCATGTTGGGACGGAAGTGCGAAATCAGGCGAGCGGTACGACCGGTGGTCGTCGGCACGGTGATGCACTTGGCGCCAACGGTGGTGGCCATGTTCACAGCGGACATACCCACAACGTTGTTGACGACGCGGGTACCGTGAGCGTCAGCCGGAACCTCGAGCGGAGCGTGAGCCGGGAGGTACTTCTCGGTCTCGAGAGCAATGCTGGCCTGCATCTTGACGGCCTCAACCGGGTACTTACCGGCAGCGGACTCGCCGGACAGCATGACGGCGTCGGTGCCGTCGTAAATGGCGTTAGCAACGTCGGCAACCTCGGCGCGCGTCGGGCGCGGGTTCTGCTGCATGGAGTCGAGCATCTGCGTAGCGGTGATGACGGGCTTGTAGGCCGCGTTGCACTTGGCGATGATCTCCTTCTGGATGTGGGGAACGAGCTCGGGCTTGATCTCGATGCCCAGGTCGCCACGGGCGACCATGATGCCGTCGGAAGCCTCGAGAATATCGTCGAAGTTCTTGACGCCCAGGGCGCACTCGATCTTCGGGAAGATCGTCATGTGCTCGCCACCGTTCTCGCGGCAAAGCTTGCGGATGCCGCGGACGGACTCGCCGTCACGGATGAAGGAAGCGGCGATGTAGTCGATGTTCTCGGTCAGGCCAAAGAGGATGTCCTGACGATCGCGCTCGGTGATGGCGGGAAGCGAGATGTTGACGTTGGGCATGTTGACGCCCTTGCGTTCGCCGATCAGGCCGTCGTTCTTGACGACGCAGGTCATGTCCTGGCCGTTGACGGACTCGACCTCGAGGGCAACCAGGCCGTCATCGATCAGGATGAGGGAGCCCTTCTCGACCTCGGAGGGCAGGGCCAGGTAGTCGAGGGAGATGTGCTCAGCGGTGCCGTGGAAATCCTCGGTCGTGGGCTGAGCGGTGACGACGATCTTGTCGCCGGTCTTGACGGCAACCTTCTTGCCGTCGACCAGAAGGCCGGTGCGGACCTCGGGGCCCTTGGTGTCGAGCAGGATGCCGACGGGCATACCGAGCTCCTTGGAAATACGACGGACGCGCTCGATACGAGCGTGGTGCTCGTCGTAGGAGCCGTGCGAGAAGTTAAAACGGGCGACGTTCATGCCCGCCTTGATCATCTCGCGGATGGTCTCGTCGCTATCGCAGGCGGGACCCATGGTGCATACAATCTTAGTGCGCTTGTACATTCAGACCTCCATCTGACATCGTCTTGCGCTGATAGATAAACCATAAGAAATAAAACCGAGATGATTATAACGAAATGCCGACCGAATACCCCAAAAAATCGACCGTATGCCGAATTAGAAGTTCATTTTTTGCGGAAAAACGGTATATGCAAAAACTTTACCAACCGTTCTAACCGCTGCTATCTGGGTGATATTTCAGTTCGATGATGCGCCGAAGAAAAAACGTTTTATCAATGTTGAGCATCACACGGTCTGCACCGTTGCTTATGGACCATATTTCAAATGGATTGTTTTGGCTAGACGCGTCGCTTTGGGGTACCATAGCCCCACTATCAACTGCCGCTCAGCACGGCAGCCTTGATGAGCCCTTGCCCTTCTCCTGGGAATTATGATCGGGCATCAATCTGCTGAGTGGCCCGAATCCCAGGAGGGGACTCTATATGCAAAAGGAATACCTGTCCGCCGCGGCGGAGGTGCTCAGCGACCAAGGCGTCGATGAGAACCTCGGCCTGAGCGACGACGAGGCGTCGTCGCGCCTCGCCAAGACAGGCCCTAACAAGCTCGAGGAAGCCGAGAAGACACCGCTGTGGAAGCGCTTCTTTGAGCAAATGGCCGATCCCATGGTTATCATGCTGATCGCGGCCGCCGTCATCAGCGCGCTCACGGGCATGGTCAAGGGCGAGGCGGACTTTGCCGATGTCGCCATCATCATGTTCGTCGTTATCGTCAACTCGGTGCTGGGCGTGGTCCAGGAAGCCAAGAGCGAGGAGGCTCTCGAGGCCCTGCAGGAGATGAGCGCGGCGCAGTCCAAGGTGCTGCGCGACGGCAAGCTCGTGCACCTGCCGAGTGCCGAGCTCGTGCCCGGCGACGTGATCATGCTCGAGGCGGGCGACTCAGTCCCGGCTGACTGCCGCGTGCTCGAGAGCGCCACGATGAAGATCGAAGAGGCCGCACTCACCGGCGAGTCCGTGCCGGTCGAGAAGCACGCCAACGTGATCGAGCTCGCCGTAGGCACCGACGACGTGCCGCTCGGCGACCGCAAGAACATGTGCTACATGGGCTCCACCGTGGTGTACGGTCGCGGTCGCGCCGTCGTGGTCGGCACCGGTATGAACACCGAGATGGGCAAGATTGCCGGCGCCCTGGCCGAGGCCAAGGAAGAGCTCACGCCGTTGCAGGTGAAGCTCGCCGAGCTCAGCCGCATCCTTACCATTATGGTTATCGTCATCTGCGTCGTGATCTTTGGCGTCGACATCCTGCGCCACGGCGTGGGCAACGTTCTCACCGATCCGACTGCCCTGCTCGACACCTTTATGGTCGCCGTTTCGCTCGCCGTCGCCGCCATCCCCGAGGGCCTGGTCGCCGTCGTGACCATCGTTCTTTCGCTCGGCGTGACCAAGATGGCCAAGCGCCAGGCGATTATCCGTAAGCTTTCCGCCGTCGAGACCCTTGGCTGCACACAGACCATCTGCTCCGACAAGACCGGTACCCTTACCCAGAACAAAATGACCGTCGTCAAGCACGAGCTCGCTGCGCCTAAGGAGAAGTTCCTGGCCGGCATGGCGCTGTGCTCCGATGCCCAGTGGGACGAGGAGCTGGGCGAGGCCGTGGGCGAGCCGACCGAGTGTGCGCTCGTCAACGATGCCGGCAAGGCGGGCCTCACTGGCCTGACTGCCGAGCACCCGCGCGTGGGCGAGGCCCCGTTCGACTCGGGCCGTAAGATGATGTCCGTGGTCGTCGAGACCCTGGACGGCGAGTACGAGCAGTACACCAAGGGCGCGCCCGACGTGGTGATCGGCCTGTGCACCCATATCTACGAGGGCGATAAGGTCGTCCCCCTGACCGAGGAACGTCGTGCCGAGCTCGTGGCCGCCAACAAGGCCATGGCCGATGAGGCCCTGCGCGTGCTAGCGCTGGCAAGCCGCACCTACACCGAGGTCCCGAGCGACTGCAGCCCCGCTGCGCTCGAGCACGATCTGGTCTTCTGCGGCCTGTCCGGCATGATTGACCCTGTCCGCCCCGAGGTCGCTGACGCCATCCGCGAGGCCCACGATGCCGGTATTCGCACCGTCATGATCACGGGTGACCATATCGACACCGCCGTGGCCATTGCCAAGCAGCTGGGAATCGTCACCGATCGCAGCCATGCTATCACCGGTGCCGACCTCGATCGCATGAGCGACGAGGAGCTCGACGCGCACATCGAGGACTACGGCGTGTACGCCCGCGTCCAGCCCGAGCACAAGACACGCATCGTCGAGGCTTGGAAGTCGCGCGACCAGATCGTGGCCATGACGGGCGACGGCGTCAACGACGCCCCGTCCATCAAGCGCGCCGACATCGGCGTGGGCATGGGCATTACTGGTACCGACGTCACCAAGAACGTCGCCGACATGGTGCTCGCCGACGACAATTTCGCTACCATCATCGGTGCCTGCGAAGAGGGCCGTCGCATCTACGACAACATCCGCAAGGTCATCCAGTTCCTGCTTTCGGCTAACCTTGCCGAGGTCTTCTCGGTGTTCATCGCCACGCTCATCGGCTTTACCATCTTCCAGCCGGTGCAGCTGCTGTGGGTGAACCTGGTCACCGACTGTTTCCCCGCGCTCGCGCTGGGCATGGAGGACGCCGAGGGCGACATCATGAAGCGCAAGCCGCGCAACGCCAAGGACGGCGTCTTTGCCGGCAATATGGGTCTGGACTGCGTGGTCCAGGGCCTAATCATCACCGTGCTGGTGCTGGCGAGCTTCTTTGTGGGCGTGTACTTTGACATGGGCTACATCCACATCGCCGATATGATCGCCGGCAATGCCGACGAGGAAGGCGTGATGATGGCGTTCATCACGCTCAACATGGTCGAGATTTTCCACTGCTTCAATATGCGCAGCCGTCGTGCGTCGCTGTTCACCATGAAGAAGCAGAACAAGTGGCTGTGGGCTTCCGCCGCGCTGGCACTGGTGCTGACGGTGATCGTGACCGTGCAGCCGACGCTTGCCGAGATGTTCTTTGGCCCTGTGACGCTTGAGCTCAAGGGCGTTCTTGCCGCGCTGGGCCTGGCCTTCCTGATCATCCCGCTGATGGAGATCTACAAGGCGATCATGCGCGCGGTCGAAAAAGAGTAGGTCGAAAGGCCATCCCTCCCACCGGCCCGACCGCCTGCGGGGTTTCTTCTTCGCTGGTCCTCGCGCTTCGCGCTGCGGGATCGCTCAGAAGAAACCCCTCTCGGCGGTCGGGCCTTCGGACAACCTCTCGGGACCGTAAGCTGAGGGAAAGTTTGTGAGCCGATCGAGCGTTTGCTCGACCGGCTCTTTTTGATTTAGGGCTTTGCCCGGCCAGCTCTTTTTGATTTAAAATACCTGCTCAGTTGTGATTTGTGGTGCTGGGAGGCGCTTGTGGGCAAGGCGAAGGCTAAGGCGAAGAAAAAGACGACGGGGGCGCGGGCTAAGCGCGATCGTCGTCGGAAGCTTGCGACCGAGGCCCCCGCATCTGCCGAGGAGCTGCTGGCAAGCGTGCCGGGGCTTGACGCGCTGCAGGACGTTCCGGCGTTTGATGACCTGCCGGTCGATGAAACCCAGCAGACTGCTTTTGATGATTTCTGCGCACATGCTGAGGAGCCCGAGCAGATGCGGCTGGGTGCCGTGGTGCGCTTGGATCGCGGGTTTCCGCTGGTGGCGACTGCCGACGACACCTTCCGCGCCGAGCATGCCGTGGGGTTTGCCAGGTCGCGCGGCGAGGACGAGGTCCTGTTGCCTGCCGTGGGCGACCGTGTGGCGGTGCGCCGCGCTCCCGGGCACGATATGGGCGTGATTGAGTGCGTGCTGCCGCGCCGTACGAGCTTTGAGCGTTGGCGCGGCCGTGCCCGTGGAGAGCGCCAGGTGCTCTGCTCCAACGTGGATAGCGTGCTAATCGTGCAGGCGCTCGGTGCCGGTGAGGTGCTGCTCGACCGCGTGGCGCGCTCGCTGGTGTTGGCGCTCGACTGCGATGCCGAACCGGTGGTGGTGCTCACCAAAGCTGATCGCTGCGATGCCGAGGAGCTCGAGCGCGATCTGGACCGCGTGCGCCGCCTGGTGGGTCCGGACGTGCGCGTGATCGTGACGTCCTCTGCCGAGGGCCGCGGCCTGGACGAGGTCCGTGTCTGCGTGCCTGCCGGGAGCTGCGCCATGATTCTGGGCGAGTCGGGTGCCGGCAAGTCGACGCTGCTCAATGCACTGCTGGGCCACGATACGTTGGCGACCGGCGGTGTGCGCGAACGCGACGACCAGGGCCGTCACACTACCGTCGCGCGCGTGATGGTAGCGCTGCCGGGCGACGCCGGCGTGATCGCCGATGCCCCGGGCCTGCGCAGCTTACCGCTCGTGGGTCACGAGCGGGGTCTGGCGCGCGCCTTTCCCGAGATTGTCGAGGCATCGCGCGCGTGCCGGTTTGGCGATTGCACGCATACCCATGAGCCGGGTTGTGCCGTTCGCGAGGCCGAGGACGCCGGGCAGATCGACAACCTTCGTCTGGAAACGTTCCAAAACCTGGCGTCATCCATGCGCGTGAGTGCTCAAATGCTCGATCCCGATGTCCATCTGTAATTGATTTTTCCTATGACAGCCGTCTCCCAACTGTTCGGGAGACGGCTTTTTTGCTGCGGAAAAGCCTCGAAACATGCAGTTTGCTGACGTGCTGGCCAAAACCTTGCCACGAGCTTGACGGGCTGGTTAGTTTTTGGTCAGCGATTGGTTTGACATCGAAAACCAAGATCGCGATTGCGCCGCTTTGCACTCTGACCACCCAGACAATGGTGGTACGGGCATTCGCCCGGCACTGCCATGAGAGGAGCGGCCGTGAACAAGAGCAAGCGCATCGCCATCAGTCTGGTCGCGGGCGTGCTCGCTGCTCTGCTCTGCATGGTTTACGGCTCGTCGATCCGCTCGCAAGCCGAACAGGTCCAGGCTGAGACCTTGGCCAAGTACGGTGGCGATCGCGTCGAGGTATGCGTCGCGGCGCGCGATATCGATGTGGGCGAGACCCTCGATGAGACCAATGTCATAACCCAGGAATGGCTGACGAGTCTGCTGCCGCGTGACGCGGCGACCGAGCTGCGCCAGGTGCGCGGCGACGTGACGACTTCGCGTATTCCCAAAAACGCTGTGATCTGCAATGTCTACACCAAGGCCGAGAGCCACAAGCTCGAGGTGCCTAAGGGCAAGGTCGCCGTTTCGGTGGCGGTCGATGCCGAGCACTCGGTCGGCGGTGCTGCGGGCGTGGGCAGCTACGTGGATGTGTATGTGCAAAAAGACGGCGTAACCGATCGACTGTGCGGCGCGCGCGTGATCGATACCAGTGAGGATTCCGGCGCCACGCGCGAGGGCAAGATCGAATGGGTGACGCTGGCGGCTGACCCCGAAGATGTCAAGGAACTGCTGGGGGCATCGGGCAAGGGAACGGTCAGCTTGACGATTCCCGCCACGGCGCGCGGCAAAAAGAGCGGAGGCGACGAGTGATGAAGGCGATCTGGCTTGCGTGCTGCGCATGCGGCGATTACGGGCTGTTGCAGCGGGAAGTCGAGGGCCGTGATGCGGGTGCACAGGTGCTTCGCGTGGGTGACCTGGACGGGCTGGTTTCCATGGCTCGGGCGTTTCCGTCGCGCCGCGGGGCTGCCATCATCGCGGCGTCTCTGTTTGATACCGAAGATGTGCGCAAGACTGTTGCGCGCCTGACGGCCGAAGGCCGCGTGAGTCGCGTGGTCGTGTTGATAGAAGCACTCGATCCGTCGGATATCGAGGGGCTGTTTCGCGCAGGGGCGACCGAGGTCATCGCTGCGCACAGTATATGCGGCAACGGGCGCGCGGGCGAGGGAGCGGTTGATTCCGATCGGCGCATGACGATTGAGCCCGATGCTTTTGTTGATAGGGAACCCGGGGCGCCTCGCGCTACAAGAGGCCCGCGTGTTGATGATTATGGAAAAGCGGAAGCCGAGCATGGTCGGCGCCCCCGGAACCCCCTTGTATACGATGACGCTGGAGGACCGGCGCAGCATGCTGGCGACTCCCCGGCTGTAGATATGGGATACGTGCGCGGCGTGAATCTGGCGGATGAACTCGACGAAGTTGAGGGCTTTGCCGGGTGCGGCGAGTTGTCGCTGATGCAGCATGAGCAGATTGCGCAGAACGAGCCTGCCTCGCAGACCGAACAAGCCGCCATGCCGGCTTGGACGCAGCGTGTAGTTGCGGCGGGGGAGACGG
>CABURV010000035.1 GCA_902494035.1 uncultured Collinsella sp. | reverse complement strand
TGCTCCGCGTGAGCATGTCGATACCGATGAGTTGCTCGATGAGAACGTCGTGCGCGCCTTTACGGCCAAGGCAGGACGCGGCGGTTTTGGCGGGGGCGGCAAGCGCGATGCTCAGCGCCGTGCCCAGCAAGAGCGCTTCCGTCGCGCCGTTGCTCAAAAAGGTGAGACGGATGCTGAGACCGTCGAGGAAAAGTCCGTCGGGATACAGGAGCCGACTCGCACTCAAGAGCATGCTGAGATCCAGGAGCCCAAGCGTCGCCGCGGTGCCCACTTTAAGGCCGAGCAGCGAGGTATTGCATGCGAGGTCCAGGATTCCGTCGAAGCTGCTGACGCGTCCGATGAACCGGTCAAGAAGGCTCCGGGTTCGTGTCGTCCCGGCCGCGGTTTTGCGGGACGCGCGTATCCCGTAAGGCGTCAGGAGAAGAGCGAGCCGGCTTCGACCACTCAGGACGAGAAGGCCGTTGAGCCGGCGGCTCGCGAGCAGAAGCCTGTTGAGCCGCAGCTTGAGGTTGATGCCGAGGCCAAGGGTCAGCAGCCTACTGATGAGCAGACGGAGCAGGGCGCGTCGAGCAAGCCTCGCCGCCGTCGCCATCGTGGGGGCCGCAGTTCCCATGCCGAGACTGCAGCCGAGAAGACCACGCCGCAGGACGAGGATGCGAAGGTCGAGGTTTCTTCGGGGCAGCCTAAGCGCCAGCCGGCGAAGGAGAGCAAGTCCGATCGTCCGCAGAAGCAGGCGCCTATGCCGAAGCGCGAGCGCAATTCCCAAGGCGATTCTAAGCGCAAGTCTCAGAAGAAGCCGGAGTCTACCGCAGCAGATACCGCTGCCCAGCAGCCCAAGTCGGCAGTCCACGGCGAGGTCTCGGCGTTTGCCCTTGCCCGCGTTTTAGGCAGGCAGCTGCTCAAAGTTGTCCCTACGCCTACGGCGCTCTCTAAGATCAAGGAGCAGCAGACACAGATCGTAAAGGTCGAGGGCAAGGACGGCAAAAAGGCTCCGCAGCGCACTCAGCACAACGAGATGTCCAACCGCAAGATTGCCGAGGAAATCGCAATCATCCAGGCTTGGATCGAGCAGAACCGAGGTGCCGATACGCCGGTTGCCTCGCGCCGCCAGCGTGCCTACCAGATCTTTAACGACGAGAAGGCTTTTGACGGCAAGCACGGTGAGCGCCTGATCAGACGTATGACCGAAAAGGGCATTAGCATGCAGGCGATCAAGGTCGCCCCCAATCGCCCCGTGCACTTTACGGGCTTCTTTACGCTGGGTGCCGACAAGCCGTTCATTATGGTCGAGAACCTGGATACCTACGACGAGATCGTCAAGCTCCTGCGCGGACGCAAACATGCCAAGCTCTTTGGTACCAAGGTGGGCGGCGTGATTTTTGGCGGCGGCTGCAAGGCGAGCGTCTCGCACGCACTGGATGATTATCTGGCTGAGATTGGCTATCGCTTTAACTACGTCTACTACGTGGGCGATATCGATCGCGAGGGCGCGCGCATTGTCGAGCAGACTCGCAATGCCAATGTGGTTGAGATTCGCCTGCATGCCGGCATGTATCGCGCTATGCTCGCCGAGCATAAGCGTCGCGTGAAGGCCGGCGGCGAGTGCGAGCCCGCGGCTGCCAACCAGGGCGTGCCACAGAACCTGGCAGCGACGATCAAGGATCTGCCCATGGTTACGCGCGTGCAGTTCCGCAACGTGCTACGTGAAGGCGGGCGCATTCCGCAGGAGATTCTGATGACCGCCGACTATCGGGATGGCGACTCGGGAAGCTTCGACCGCATGCTGAACAACTAGGGACGTGTGTCCCCGCTCTCCCGGGGCCTGCGGCTACTTGGTTGTCGCATGCGGCTCGCTTTTCGGAACAGGGCTGATAATTCTAGATGCAAGGCGCTCTTGGTCGTTATGGGCCTGGGGCGTCTGTCTTATATAGGTAGATTCCTTGCGGGTTCGAATCCCTCCGCTTGCCCACAAGAAAGCGCCCTGGGCCGTTATGGACTCAGGGCGCTCAATTTTAATGGCTGGGACGGAGGGATTCGAACCCCCAACAGCCGGCACCAAAAACCGGAGTTCTACCGTTGAACTACGTCCCAATGTGTGGTGTTGCCCAAAAGCAACTCGTTTAGTTTACCTAATCTGCGAGGGCATCGCAAACGCCATCGAGCAGGCGTACGGCGAGTGTCTGCGCGTCGCTGGCCGTGAAGGTGCCGTTGTAGCGCGTCATGCCCGTTAGCTCAATGCGAATGCGTGCCGGCTTCTGCTGCGCGGCGACATTGGCAGTGCGGATGCGCTGGGCCAGGTTGTGGCACTCGGCGAGGGCAATCGTGGCGCGCGGTGCGGCGTCGGCGGGCAGCTCGTCGCTTGCAATCTCGAGCACCAGGTCAACGTCGGTTGGGACCTCGGAGTCGCAGAGCATCATGCCGCTGTTGTCGGTCGTTGCCGTGGCGATATTCCACATGCGCGACGCAACACTGCGTGCGATGGGGTCCTCGCCGATAACGGCAATCTGGAAGCGCTCGAGCACGTTGGCGGCGCGAGCAAAACCGATGCGGGACTCGGCTTCGGTGACCGAGGGCTTGCCCTCCCACACATGGTGCAGGCGGTTGATGTAGGCGTAGGTGTCCTGGAAGGCCATGCCGTCGGCAAACAGGCCGACATTTTCCTGGAACTGCTGCAGGGCGGCCTCGGTATGCGGACCAAAGTAGCCGTCGTCTTCACCACAGGCAAAGCCCAAAACGTTGAGAGCGCGCTGCAGGGCCTGCACATCGGCGCCATGGAAATTGGGCATGCGCAGATAGAGAGTGCGATCGCCCAGCTTATACGAAGCGTCTACAAGGGCGCTCCAGCAGGGGATATCGACGGCATGACCGGCAGCAAGGCCGCTGTCGAGCCTGAAGGTGCTGACGGCCTGCTCAGTGGTGGCTCCAAAGTACTTGTCGGTGACTTCGGCGGCATCAATCGTGTAGCCGAGCTGCAGGAGACGAGACTGCACGTCCTCGACGGCTGCTCCTTGCATGCCCGTTGTAATAGGTTCCATGAACGAACCCCTTTCGGCGTACCATTCGTACTATTTGAGCGTCTGTCGGATAGACAACGCAAAGGGATGCATAAACATGCACTCAACAGTGTAGCAAGTTGTACCCAAATACGCTGCTGACAGGTTTTATTACCCCCGCTAGTTAAGGCGCTCCACAAAGAAATCTGCCATGGAGAGGAACAGCTCGCGTGCGTGCGGATCAAGCTCAACGTTCTCGATGGCCGCTTTCGCCTTGGCGGTCAGGTCGAGCGCGTAAGTGTGGGCGTAATCGATGGAGCCGGTCTCCTGGAAGATCTCCACGGCGCGTGCAAGTTGCGCGGGGTCCTCGGTGCCCGAGGAAAGGATTGCCTCGACCTCGTCGTGATAACGCTCGTCTGACAGGGCGTGCACGGCGACGAGGGTGCGTTTGCCCTCGGTGATATCGGTGCGGAAGTCCTTGTTGGCGGCCTCTTTGGTGCCGATCAAGTTGAGCAGATCGTCCTGAATCTGAAAGGCAAGGCCCGTGTGCAGGCCAAAGGCGCGCAGCGCTTCGATTTGCTTATCGCTGCCGCCGCCGATAATGGCTCCGGCGGCAAGCGGCGTGGCTCCGCTGTAAAACGCGGTCTTGTGCGTCGCCATGTCCAGGTAGTCATCAACCGAGATATCAAAGCGCCCGTCACGGACCCAACCCAGGTCGAGTGCTTGACCCTCGATGGTGCGGACGATCATCTCGGTAAGCTCGTGGAGCACGCGCAGCTTCACGTCGGACTCAAGCGTAGGGTCGTCGAGAACCGTCTTGGTGACCATGGTGAGCGCCAGGTCGCCACAATTGATGGCAAGGCCCGTGCCCTCGGTAAGGTGCATGCAGGGCTTGCCTCGACGAAGTTGTCCGTTGTCGGCGATGTCGTCGTGGATCAGCGCGCCCGACTGGAAATGCTCGATGGCTGCCGCGGCGCTGCGGGCGCTCTCGAAGCTGCCACCTACCGCGGTGGCGGCGAGCATGCAGATGAGCGGGCGGTGGCGCTTGCCGGCATTGGCCGTAAATGTCGAGAGCGGGGTATACAGGTAGCGCTCGATATCGGCAGAGGTCGCCTGTCCGTCAAAGAACGTGGCCAGATAGTCGTTAATCTGGTCAAAGTGCTGGGCTAAAAAGCTGGTAAACGGACTGGACACGGGTTCTCGCATTCTTTCTTAGGTTGCATCGTTGCGGTGTGCAGATACCATATTGCCACATTGGAGTTGCTGGCGCGTCTGTTTTGTCGATTTGGGGAAACGGGACGCGTGCGCGTGCCGGCTGCTTATATAAGCCTAAAGTGCTCGAGCGCCTTGACGACGCCATCTTTGTCGACCGAGTCGGTGATGTAGTCGGCGCGCTTTTTGAGATAGTCCGGCGCATTGCCCATGGCGATACCGACATCGACGGCGTTCATCAGCGAGACGTCATTGCTGGCGTCGCCGATGCCGTATACGGTTCCGTGGTGGGGATCGAGGGCGTCGAGTACAGACTGGATGCCCCCGCGCTTCGTGCATTCGCGGGGCGAGATTTCGGTTACCTCGAGTTCGAGCTCGTTAAAGCACAGCAGCGGCTCAAGTGCCTTATCTTGAGCGATGTGGTTGGCGAGCGATGTAGACATCAAGATCTTGTAGACACTGTAATGTTGCAGCTGCGTGACTGCGTCGCCCAGGGTGCGCGCGTATCCGGGAGCATCGGGGGCATCGGCACTCATGCGCACGACGCCGTTGAGGCCCTCAAAGCGGATGACCTCGCCCGATTGCTCAAGGTAGGGGGCAAGACGCTGCAGCATACCGGGCGTCATCGACAGATCGCGAATTGCGTGTCCGTTGATCTCGGCGTAACCGCCCGCAAGACAGACGATGCCGGTCCAGGGCAGCTCAAGAAGTTTGGGGTGGATGCAGCTGAGGGTACGTCCCGTGCAGATAAAGGCCATGTTGCCGTTGGCGACAAACTCGCGGATTGCCTGCGAAACCGCCTCGTTGGGATAGGGGGAGAGGTCCCGCTCGTCTTCGGGAAGGTCTTGGGCGAGCCTGGGGTCTTGCCAGGCGAGCGTTCCGTCGATATCGAAGAAGCAGATATCGCCGCGCTTATGGGCTGCGCTGGCGGCAGGGGAGGCCGAGGTGGTGGGCACAAATCCCGGCTCGAGGCCCATAATCTGGTCAAAATGCTCTTTAACGCGGGGAACGGAGATGCCGATGACCACCTGGGCGGTCTTGCCCGTAATGATGAGGCCCTTGGCGCCCACCGCGACAAACGATGCGTTATCTGCAACGATGGAAGGGTCTGCGACCTCGACGCGCAGACGCGTGGCGCAGTTGGTTGCGCCCACGATATTGCCAACGCCACCTAAAAGCTGAATTACCCGCTCAGCGAGGACGTGATCTTGATCGGATCGACTATCGACCTCGTCGTTGGGAGATTGCTCTTTGGCAAAGCCGCTTTCCGTTAAACGATCGATTGCCGCGCGATTGGCGACATGATCCTCGCGGCCCGGCGTCTTAAGGTCATAGGCCAAGATGAGTGCTCGAAAACTAACAAAAAAGATGAGGCTAAAGGCAAGGCCGATACCGAGCGCCAAAAGATAGGCACCGGCATGCGTGCGCATGAGCGGAATAAAGTTGAAGGCTGCCATCTCCATGAGGCCGCCTGAGAAGATGCCGACGATGCCAAAGAGATTCATGGTTGTGGCAAGGCAAGACGATAAGACGGCGTAGAGAAAAAAGAGCCCGGGGTGGGTGAACATAAAGAGAAACTCGAGTGGCTCGGTAACGCCGCAAACCACCGAGGCGATGATGGCGGGAACAAGGATGACCCTGAGGCCGGCGCGGCGCTCGGGTTTTGCGGTGGAGTAGAATGCGGCTGCGATGGCGGGAAGGCCAAAGAGCTTGACCCAGCCAGTGGCGGTAAAACCGGCCCACGGCGCAAGCTCATTAAGGGGGCGCGTGCTATGGGAGAGGATGGGGAGCAAGCTGCTCCACGTGGCGTAGATGCCGTCGTTAATGACCAGGTTGTCGTAGTAGATCGGCATGTAGAGCAGGTGGTGCAGCCCCATGGGCTCGAGTGCTCGCTCCAAAAGCACAAAGATGCCCACGCCAAAGGGGCCGACGCTCGTAAGTGCATGGCGCAGCGTTTCGGTCATTGCGTATACGGAGGGCACGATGGCGGCCGAGATAGCGGCAAGGGCAAACACGGCAAAAAAGCTGATGAGGTAGACCAGCGAGGAGCCCGAGAAGGTGCCGAGCCAATCGGGAACCTTGGCATCGTAGAAGCGGTCATGGATGGCGACGACGGTTGCCGATACCGCCAGCGGGCCGATGATGCCGGTGTCGAGCGTCTTAATGCCGTCGATGACGGTGATACCGTTGGCGGGGGTCAAAGATGACGGGTACTTAAGTCCAAGGTTGTCTCCGCTCAGCTTAATGATCTCGCTCAAAAAGAAGCAATAGGCAAAATAGGCCACGAGTGCCTCGAGGCAGCAGCGTGCCGGTTGCTTTTGGGCAAGACCGATAGGCAGCGCTACGGCAAAAAGGAGCGGGAGGCGTTTAAAGACCGTCCATGAGCCGCGCTGGATGATGGTCCAAAAAACGTACCAAGGGGTTCCGTATACGGCGAGATCGCCGACGATGTCCGCAGTCGTTGCGAGAGCGGAGACGCCGACCATGAGGCCCGATATAGAAAACAGCATGGCGGGAGCGAACATCGCCCCGCCAAAGCGTTGGATTTTTTGCAGCATGTTCTGCCTTCCGAATATCGAGGCGCGTTGCGCGTGGGGAAACGTTTAAACAATGGATTCATTGTAGAGGACCAGACGATTGTCGTACCGGCAGTTTTGAGCGAAACCGATTTGGGCACGACAGAAACCGTCAACGGTTAAATCCTGTCGCTTTACCGATATTCGGTTTAAACAACTTTAAGAAATGCTATCGTGCCTAGCCGGAAATAAATTATGTAGAGGTGAAACAATGCCAAAAGCGATATACGAAGGAATCTACCGCGAGATCCGTTCGCGCATCATTAACGGGACCTATGCGTTTCAGGAGATGCTGCCAACCGAAGCCGAGCTGACCGCGGAATTTGGCTGCACGCGCAATACCGTCCGCCGCGCTTTGAGCATGCTGGCCGACGGGATGTTTGTGCAGCCCATACACGGCAAGGGCGTGCGCGTTATTTGGCTTAAGGGCGAAACCGACATGTTGGGCGCACTCGAAGAGGTTGAGTCGTTTGGCGAGTTTGCAAAGCGCAACAATGCCGTTGCATCGACGGTCGTTAAGTCCTTTGAACATTTGATTTGCACCGAGCAGCTCTCTTGTCGCCTGGGCTTTAGGGTGGGCGAGGAGCTTATTCGCGTAGTGCGTGTCCGAAGCCTCAACGGCAACGCGCGCCAAGTGGACCATGGCTATTTTTTGGCGTCGATCGCCAAGGGCCTGACCCCCGAGATCGCGGCAGATTCTATTTACGGCTATCTGGAGCACAAGCGCGGTGTCAAAGTGATGGCGAGCCGCCGTACGGTGAGTGTCGAGCTCGCCAACGATGAAGACTGCAGCTATCTTGACCTCGGCAAATACAACTGCGTTGCCGTCATGGAGAGTCAGTCGTACACCTCGGATGGCATCTTGTTTGAGGTGACGCACACTCGCACACACCCCGAGATCTTCCATTACCGCGTCAATTCCAAGCGATAGCCGGCTAGCTCGCAGCCTGACGAGACTCATGCCCTCAAAGAGAAAACGCCCGGTCAAACCGACGATGCATCGGCTTGACCGGGCGTTTTCTCTGCATTCGATAACAAATAATTGTTTATACAAAACTTGTCAAGTATCAAGTTGAAATTACCGTTCACCGAAGTTTTTCTACCGCTCTAGTAATACTTGTTCAAACAACTAGCCAAATAGCGTATCGTACAAATCAGCAAAAGGGGCAAAGTCCCCGAGCCAATCTCCGAAGGCGGCGGCAAAGGGTGCCGCCACGGTGTGAAAGGGTGGATTGTAATGAAGAACGAAATGAGCAGAAGGCAGTTCCTGGGCTTTGCTGGTTCCGCGGCTGCGGTTCTTGGTCTGGGTCTCGTGGGCTGCGGTGGTTCTGCCGGCTCCGGCTCCTCTGCTTCTGGTGACGCTGCCGAGGTCTACTTCCTCCAATTCAAGCCCGAGGTCGATAAGGAGTGGAAGGAGATCGCCAAGGCCTATAAGAAGGAGAAGGGCGTCGAGGTCAAGATCGTGACCGCCGCCTCCAACACCTACGAGGAGAAGCTCAAGTCCGAGATGTCCAAGAGCTCCGCTCCGACCCTGTTCCAGGTCAACGGCCCCACCGGCCTTAAGAACTGGAAGGATTACTGCGCCGACCTGTCCGATACCAAGCTTCGCGGTGAGCTCATTGACGACTCCCTGGCTCTGCAGTCCGACGGCAAGGATCTGGGTATCGACTGGGTCCAGGAGAGCTACGGCATCATCTACAACAAGCAGCTGCTCGAGAAGGCTGGCTACAAGGCCGAGGACATCAACTCCTTCGACAAGCTGAAGGCTTGTGCCGACGACATCCAGGCCCGCAAGGACGAGCTTGGTGTTGAGGGTGCCTTTACTTCCGCCGGCATGGATGACTCCTCCAGCTGGCGCTACACCACCCACCTCGCCAACCTCCCGCTCTACTACGAGTTCGAGAAGGAGCACAACCAGGAGGACGACGAGATCAAGGGCGAGTATCTCGATAACTTCAAGCAGATTTTCGACCTGTACATCACCGACTCCACCTGCGATCCTTCGCAGCTTGCCTCCAAGACCGGCGACGACGCCACCAACGAGTTCGCAACCGGCAAGGCCGTCTTCTATCAGAACGGTTCTTGGGCCTACGCTGACCTCACCAAGGCCGGCATGACCGACGATCAGATTGGCATGATGCCCATCTACATCGGTGTCGACGGCGAGGAGAACCAGGGCCTGTGCTCCGGCGGCGAGAACTACTGGTGCGTCAGCTCCCAGGCTTCCGAGGATGCCCAGAAGGCCACCGAGGACTTCATGTATTGGTGCGTCACTTCTGACACCGCCACCAGCATCATCGCTGACAAGATGGGTCTGACTGCCCCGTTCAAGAGCGCTAAGGAGACCACCAACGTCTTCTCGCAGCAGGCCGTTGCCATGGCCAAGGACGGCAAGAAGACCGTCGCTTGGGACTTCGTTTACATCCCCTCTGAGGAGTGGAAGAAGAACCTCAAGCAGGCTCTGATTGCCTATGCTGCCGACAACAGCAAGTGGGACGGCGTCAAGAACGCCTTCGTCGATGGCTGGAAGACCGAGAAGGCTGCTTCCGAGTAAGCAGTTGCTGCCCAAGCTATCTGATTAGCGACAGGGGGCGGGCAGACGTTGGTTTGCCCGCCCCCTGCATATTGAAAGGACCCTTCTATGGGCAAAGCACTCAAGCGCTGGTGGCCGCTCTTTATGCTGCCCACGTGTCTGGCGTTTATGATCGGGTTCGTGATCCCCTTTATCCAGGGTTTCTATCTCTCGTTCTGCCAGTTTATTACCATCAACAACACGCACTTTGTCGGTATCGAGAACTACGTGCGCGCACTGTCCGATCCGCAGTTTGCCACGTCGTTCTTCTTTACCGTGGCGTTTGCCTTCCTGTCGACGGTGCTCATCAACGTGATCGCCCTCGCCATCGCGCAGGCGCTCACCCGCAAAGCGCTCAAGGGCACCAACATCTTCCGTACGATTTTCTTTATGCCTAACCTGATCGGCGGCATCGTGCTGGGCTACATCTGGCAGATTCTGATCAACTGCCTGCTCTCCAACGTGGGCGCCCAGCTCATCGCCCTTAACTCTGCTGCTGGCTTCTGGGGCCTTATCATCCTGACCCTGTGGCAGCAGGTCGGCTACATGATGATCATCTACATCGCTGGTCTGCAGTCCATTCCGTCCGACTACATCGAGGCCGCCAAGGTCGACGGTGCCACGGCATGGCAGACGTTTTGGAAGGTTAAGATCCCTAACCTGATGCCGACCATCACTATCTGCCTGTTCCTGTCCATCACCAACGGCTTTAAGCTGTTCGACCAGAACCTCGCCCTTACCGGCGGCGCCCCCGCGCACTCCACCGAGATGCTCGCCCTGAACATCTACAACACGTTCTATTCGCGTGCCGGTATCGCATGGCAGGGCATCGGTCAGGCCAAGGCAGTTATCTTCTGCATCCTGGTCGTAGCCATCTCCATGATTCAGCTTAAGGCCACGAGGTCCAAGGAGGTGCAGCAGTAATGAAACGCGATAAGGTTATCAACCGCGCGCTCTCGATTTTCTTTACGATTCTGTCGCTCGCGTGGATCTACCCCGTGTTCATGATTGCGCTCAATTCCTTTAAAAAGGCAACTGCAATCAGCACCACCACGGCATTCGATCTGCTCACGCCCGAGACGTTCAACGGCCTCGCAAACTACATGCATGCCCTTAACGAGCAGGGCTTTGCCTCGGCATTTATGTACTCGCTCATCATCACGGTCACGTCGGTCGTGCTGATTCTGGTGTGCTGCTCCATGTGTGCTTGGTACGTAGTGCGCGTCAACAGCAAGATCTCGAACTTCTTCTATTACCTGTTCGTCTTCTCGATGGTCGTGCCCTTCCAGATGCTCATGTTCACGCTGTCCAATTTGGCGGACCGCATCGGCTTCAACACGCCGTTCAACATCTGCTTTATCTACCTCGGCTTTGGCGCGGGCCTGGCGGTCTTTATGTTCGCCGGCTTTGTAAAGAACATCCCGCTCGAGATCGAAGAGGCGGCCATGATCGACGGCTGCAACCCGGTCCAGGTGTTCTTTAAGATCGTCCTTCCCATCATGAAGCCCACCTATCTTTCGGTCGGCATCCTCGAGACCATGTGGGTCTGGAACGACTATCTGCTGCCCTACCTCACTCTCGACTCCACCAAGTACAAGACCATTCCTATCTTGATCCAGTACTTCCGCGGCGGCTACGGCCACGTCGAGCTCGGCCCCATGATGGCCTGCATCATGATGGTCGTTATCCCCATCGTCATCATGTACATCCTCTGCCAGAAGTACATCATCGACGGCGTGGTGGCAGGTGCCGTCAAGGGCTGATGCCGTAACTGTTTTGCAAGTTTCTGCGGCGCCCTCAACATGGTGCCGCATATCGAAAGGTAAAGACATGGCCGAGATCGTTCTCAAACATGTTCAGAAGGTGTATCCCAACACCGAGTCCAAAAAGAAGGGCTTCTTTGGCAAAAAGAAGAAGACCGAGGAGAAGAAGCACAACCTCAAGGTTACCGAGGATGGCGTGCTCGCTGTTGAGGACTTTAACCTCACCGTTCACGACCAGGAGTTCGTCGTCCTCGTTGGCCCGTCTGGCTGCGGTAAGTCCACGACGATGCGCATGGTCGCCGGCCTGGAGGACATTACCTCGGGCGACGTGCTCATCGACGGCAAGCGGGTCAACGACGTGGCGCCCAAGGACCGCGACATCGCCATGGTGTTCCAGAGCTACGCTCTGTACCCCAACATGACGGTGTACGAGAACATGGCGTTTACGCTTGAGCTCAAGAAGGTCTCCAAGGACGAGATCGACCGTAAGGTTCGCTCCGCTGCCGAGATCCTGGGTATTACCGAGTACCTCGACCGTAAGCCCAAGGCGCTTTCGGGCGGCCAGCGTCAGCGTGTCGCTATCGGCCGCGCCATCGTGCGTGACCCCAAGGTCTTCCTGATGGACGAGCCGCTGTCCAACCTGGACGCCAAGCTTCGTAACCAGATGCGTGCCGAGCTCATCAAGCTGCGCCACGAGATCAAGGGCACGTTCATCTACGTCACTCACGACCAGACCGAGGCCATGACCCTTGGCGACCGCATCGTGGTCATGAAGGACGGCGTCGTCCAGCAGATCGCCACGCCGCAGGAGGTCTTCAACCATCCCGCGAACATCTTCGTCGCCGGCTTCATCGGCGTGCCGCAGATGAACTTCTTCGATGCCCAGCTGGTGCGCTCGGGCAACGGCTTTACCGTCAAGACCGAGGACATGAACGTTGCTCTCGCCCCCGAGACCTGCGCTCAACTCGCTCTTAACTGGGACGGCGGCGACGTGAAGGAGATCACGGCCGGCGTGCGCCCCGAGCAGATCCTGCTTGCCGACAAGGGCGAGGAGGGTGCGCTCCAGGGTACCGTCGAGGTGACCGAGCTCATGGGTTCGACCGAGCACGTCCACGTGACCGCCCCCGACGGCCAGTTTGTCCTGATTATCCCCGTCGTCGACCTCGAGGCCAAGGGCGCGCTCAAGGCTGGCGACACCATCTGGTTCAAGTTCGAGAAGAACGCGACCCATCTCTTCGATAAGGTGTCTGGCAAGAACCTTATCTAGGCCCGGTGCATCCAGGCCCTCCCTTTGGGCGACTGCGGTATTGCCATCCTTTTGCCGCGGTCACATATAAGGCTCCCCTCCCGTCCACTGGGCGAGAGGGGAGCCTTTCTTTGTGTTGGGGCTGTCTGACCGGTCGTTTGTCTCGATCTGTAACGGGTAGGGCCGATTTCGGACGTTAGATGTTACAGATCGAGACGGTTCCGCTGAGCTAACCATTTCATCTAAATCTGTAACACCAAAGGCGAATTACACCTGCTAGATGTTACAGATTGAGATAAACCCAAGGGGAGGGGCCGATATGTCTCAATCTGTAACGGCTGGGACCGTTTTGGTTGAGTAATTGCTACGGATCGAGATTGTTTGGCCGAGTCGGATCACAGGGTAACGTGCGGGCACAAAAAACGGAGCCGTGTTGCCACGACTCCGTTTCTCAAGAGGATGGGTAAGGGGAATGAGCTAGCTCAGGTGCCAGATCTCGTCGTTGTATTGGGAGATGGTGCGGTCGGACGAGAAGGTGCCGGCGTTGGCGATATTGATGAGCGCCTTGCGCATCCAAGCGTCCTGATCCTCGTAATCGGCCAGCACGCGCTCCTTGGTCTGGATGTACTCCTCAATGTCGAGCAGGGCCATAAACCAGTCCTTGCCCTTAATGTCGTCGTGCAGGCGCTGCAGGCGCTCGGCGTTGCCGGTCGCCATAAAGGCGGGATTGGTGATGAAGTCCACCAGCAGTTTGATGCCGGGCTTGCGGTAGAGTGCGCCGGCATCGTAGGTGCCGTCGGCGTAGAGCTGCTCGACCTGCTTGGACGAGGCACCAAAGGTGTAGATGTTCTCGTCGCCGACGAGCTCGGCGATCTCCACGTTGGCACCGTCGAGCGTGCACAGGGTCAGGGCGCCGTTGAGCATGAACTTCATGTTGGAGGTGCCGCTCGCCTCCTTGGAGGCCAGGCTGATCTGCTCGGAGATGTCAGCGGCGGGGATCACGCGCTCGGCGGCGGTGACGTTGTAGTTCTCGATCATGACAACCTGCAGGTAGGGAGCCACGTCGGGGTCGTTTGCAATCCACTGCGACAGCGTCAGGATCAGATGGATGATGTCCTGCGCGATAGTGTAGGCAGGCGCCGCCTTGCCGCCAAAGATGATGGTGACGGGGTGCTTAGGCTTATTGCCGTTCTTGATGTCGAGATACTTCCAGATGATGTAGAGCGCGAGCATCTGCTGACGCTTGTACTCGTGGATGCGCTTGACCTGGACGTCGATGATGGCGTTGGAGGGAATGGTCACGCCCTGCTCGAGCGCCATGAACTGGCGCATGATGGCCTTGGCTTCGACCTTGGTGGCGGCCAGGCGCTCAAGAACGTCCTTGTCGTCGGCGAACTTGGCGAGTTTGCTCAGATCGCCGGTGCTGCGCCAGTCGGTGCCGATCACATCGTCGAGCAGGCTGGCGAGCGCGGGGTTGGCCCCATGGATCCAGCGGCGGAAGGTGATGCCGTTGGTCTTGTTGGAGAACTTCTCGGGATAGATTTCGTAGAACGGATGAAGCTCGGTGTCCTCCAGGATTTTGGTGTGGAGTGCGGCGACGCCGTTGATGGAGAAGCCAAAGTGGATGTCCATGTGGGCCATGTGGACGGTGTCGTATTCGTCGATGATGGCAACGCGCGGGTCGTCGTGCTCGGCCTTTGCGATCTCATCGAGCTTGACGATAATGTCGGCGATGGCAGGGGAGACCTTCTTCAGGCTGGCGAGCGGCCACTTCTCGAGCGCCTCGGCAAGAATCGTGTGGTTAGTGTAGGCGACCATGGAGCGTACGATGGTCACGGCCTCGTCAAACTCGATGTCATGCTCGGTGGTGAGCAAGCGAATGAGCTCGGGGATGACCATGGTGGGGTGCGTGTCGTTAATTTGGACCACGGCGTAGTCGGCCAGATCGTGCAGGTTGCTGCCGCGCTCGACGGCCTCGTCGATCAGGAGCTGGGCGGCGTTGCTCACCATGAAGTACTCCTGATAGATGCGAAGTAGGCGGCCCTGCTCGTCGGAATCGTCGGGGTAGAGGAACAAGGTGAGGTTCTTGGCGATCTCGGTCTTGTCGAAGTCGATGGAGCTGCCGGGGACCAGGCCGTCGTCGACGCTTGCCAGGTCGAACAGGCGCAGGCGGTTCTTGGTGGGCTGGCCGTAACCGGGCACATCGATGTTGACGAGCTTGGAGGTAACGGCAAAATCGCCGAACTCGACGGTGTAGGAGCGGTCATCGTCGACCAGGATGTCCTGCTCACCGAGCCACTCGTCGGGGACGGCCTTCTGCTGGTTGTCGACAAAGCGCTGACGGAACAGACCGTAGTGATAGTTGAGGCCCACGCCATCGCCGGTCAAGCCCAGCGTGGCGATGGAATCCAGGAAGCATGCGGCCAAGCGGCCCAGGCCGCCGTTGCCGAGTGACGGCTCGACCTCGAACTCCTCGATCTTGTTGAGGTCGTGACCTGCGGCGGTGAGCTGGTCCTTAACCTCGTCGTAGATGCCGAGGTCGATCATGTTGTTGATGAGCAGCTTGCCGATCAAAAATTCGGCGGAAATGTAATAGAGCTTTTTCTTGCCGTTGTTGAGCGGGCGGGCGGCGGAGCGCTCCTGCACGAGTTTGACCAGCAGCTTGTAAACGCGACGGTCGTCGAGCTGCTCGAGCGAGGTGCCAAAAGACTGCTCGGCGAGTTCCATGAGGTTAATTTGGGGCATGTTTTCTCCTGTGATGGGTTGTTTCATGTCTGCAATTCATAAGAAGCCCGCGCGAGGGGATTGGGGTGGCCTCGCGCGGGAAAAGCGTTCGCGTCCGCACGGTGGGGAGGGGTTGGGCGCGGTAGCTCCTATTGAGGAAGCTCGATTTCGGCTTCCGACGGGATGCGGAAGTAGGTCTCGGTCCAGTCGGTGAGTTTGTGCTCGAGCTCGCGGGTGATGGCGCCGTCGAGCATGCGCCAGGTCCAGTTGCCGCCCAGCGTGGCAGGGGTGTTGATGCGCGCCTCGTTGCCCAAGTTGAGCAGGTCCTGCATGGTGTAGATGCACGTGTCGCTCACGCTGGCGGCGATGGTGCGGTTGAGTGCATCTGCCATGGGTTCGCCGGCCTGCTGATGGGTGTACAGGGCTGCCTGCTCGCGCTGACGGGGGGTGGCCGTTCCCTCAAACCAACCGCGCGCCGTCTCGTTGTCGTGGGTGCCCACATAGGCGACGGTGTTGGCGATGTAGTTATGCGGCAGGTAGTACGAGTTGGTGCCCTCAAAGGCAAACTGCAGGATCTTCATGCCGGGGAAGCCCGAGTTGTCGCGCATGTCGATGACGCCGGGGGTGAGGAAGCCCAGGTCCTCGGCGATGATGGGCAGCGTGCCGAGCTTTTCCTCGAGCGTCTTGAAGAACTTGAGGCCGGGACCCTGCGTCCACGAACCGTAGGACGAATCGGGCGAGGAGAACGGCACCTCCCAATAGGCCTCGAAGCCGCGGAAGTGATCCAGGCGGATGACGTCGTACATGTCGAGGGCGGCGCGAATGCGGCCCTCCCACCAGGAGAAGCCGTCGGACTCCATGGCGTCCCAATCGTAGATGGGGTTGCCCCAGTACTGGCCGGTGGCCGAGAACTGGTCGGGTGGCGTGCCGGCGACGCTCACGGGATTGCCGGCGGCGTCGATCTTAAAGAGCTCAGGCGTCGCCCACATCTCGACGGAGTCACGCGAGACGTAGATGGGCAGGTCGCCGATGATGAGAATGTCGCGCTCGTTGGCATAGGCCTTGAGGCGGCTCCACTGGCGATCGAAGAAGTACTGCGTCATCTGGTGGTAGAGCATACGCGCCGGATGGTCGGCGCAGACCTTGGCGGAAGCCTCGCCGCGGGTGCGGAGCTCCGCGGGCCACTCCCAAAACGCCTTGAGACCGCACTCCTCTTTGACGGTCATGAACTCACAGTAGGGGATGAGCCAGTCCTCGTTGGCCTGGATAAAGTCATCGAAATCGGCCGGCTTGTCGGCAGCAAAGCGCTCAGCGGCGCGGTCGAGAATCTGACGGCGGCCGCCAAAGATAGCACCGTAGTCGACATTGCTGGGGTCGGATCCCAGATACACGCCATCGATATCGCGCTGCTCCAGATACCCTGCCTCGATAAGCTCGGCAAAGTCGATAAAGTTGGGGTTGCCTGCGCGGGCCGAGAACGACTGATAGGGCGAATCGCCATAGCTGGTCGTCGTAAGGGGCAGAATCTGCCAGTAATGTTGTTTGCACGAGGCGAGAAAATCGACGAAGTCGTAGGCATTCCAGCCAAAGCCGCCGATTCCGTATGGTCCGGGCAGAGATGAGACGGGCATGAGGACGCCGCTTGCACGCTCCATGAATGCGCTCACCAACCTTCTTGTTGTGGGGTCGGCCTGCCGATGGGTGTGCAGTCCGCCTCCGATGTTCTGATTCGATACGCCTATTGTAAAACATGTTGTTTAAACATGTACAGGCAAGATAAAAAAGTTGGTCGATTTTCGGCGAATGGTTACATGCCATGAAAAAGCCCCGACCTCACAACGTGAGATCGGGGCAAGAGCGGTATGTAGGTTTTTGCTACTCGGCGTCGGCGAAGCCGTTGGGGTTGTGGCTCTGCCAGTTCCAGCTATCGCGGCACATGTCCGCGATGTCGTACTGGGCCTTCCAGCCCATCATGCGCTCGGCCTTGGAGGCATCGCACCAGTTGGCAGCGATGTCGCCGGCGCGGCGCTCGCGGATCACGTAGGGCAGCTCCTTGCCACAAGCCTTGGAGAAGGCGGCGACGACCTCGAGTACCGAGGTGCCGGTGCCGGTGCCCAGGTTAAAGATCTCCACGCCGGTCTTGCCGTTCATCCAGTTGAGGGCGGCCACGTGACCAGATGCCAGGTCGCACACGTGGATGTAGTCGCGAACACCGGTGCCATCGGGGGTGGGGTAATCGTTGCCAAAGACCTGAACGGCCTCGAGCTTACCGACGGCGACCTGGGCGACGTAAGGCACCAGGTTGTTGGGGATACCCTTGGGATCCTCGCCGATCAGGCCCGACGGATGGGCGCCGATGGGATTGAAATAACGGAGCAGCACGACGTCCCACTCGGGGTCGGCGGTGTGGACGTCCATGAGGATCTGCTCAATCATCCACTTGGTCCAACCGTAGGGGTTGGTCGCGGGCTTCTTGGGGTCTTCCTCGGTGACGGGCGGATTGTCCGGATCGCCGTAGACGGTCGAGGAACTCGAGAAGATGATGGACTTGCAGCCATGGTTGCGCATGACGTCAATGAGCACCAGGGTGTTCTCGATATTGTTGTGGTAGTACTCGACGGGCTTGCTCACCGACTCGCCAACGGCCTTAAAGCCGGCGAAGTGGATGACACGGTCGATCTGGTGGGCATCGAAGATCTTGTCCATCGCATCGCGGTCGAGCACGTTGGCCTCGTAGAAGGTGAGGTTCTTGGCGGCCTCGTCGCCCACGATGGTCTTGACGCGGTCGACGGCGACAGCGCTGGAGTTGGAGAGGTCATCGACGACGACAACCTGGTAGCCACCCTCGAGCAGCTGAACGACGGTGTGCGAGCCGATAAAGCCGGCACCGCCGGTAACGAGGACGCAGGTGTCTTTGGGGTCGAGTGCTTTGGACATGTAGTCTCCTATCGAATCAGGAACACTTCTTGAGGGGAGTATAGCGCAGGTAGGGGTGCCAAGAACGTGCACAGCGGGAAAACCAGAGGATTGATGTTAACGTACTCATAGAAATGCTCGCGTGGGCATAACCTCGACTTTGGCACTTGCATACGAGCCGCCGACCATACGGTTTGCTGCCGTTCGTGGAAATCGTTGGGATGCGCCGGATGTACGCTAATATGTATGAGTTGAGCGACATATAAATAAACATGTAACGGAGTACATATGTCACCAAACAGCGATTCCATCCTTTCCCAGGAGCTCTCGCGTCGTACTGCCCTCAAGGCTCTGTTCGGCGCAGCTTCTGCAGCCGTTCTTTTTGGTCTGCCCGCTCGCGCCCATGCGGCTGAGGCCAGCCAAGAAACCACTGACAAACTGAATGCCGCCCAGGCCCAGCTCGACGAGGTCCAGGCCCAGCTCGACAGCATCGCAAATGAGTATGCGGCGCTGGCCAACAAGAATGCCCAGACCCTCAACGACATCGAGAATGTCCAGGGCAAGATTGACGACACG
>CABURV010000034.1 GCA_902494035.1 uncultured Collinsella sp. | reverse complement strand
TTGGTGCGGCGTATAGGATTCGAACCTATGACGTTCTGATTCGTAGTCAGACCCTCTATCCAGCTGAGGTAACGCCGCAACGCACGGATTATTATGCACGTGACCCCTCGATGGGTCAAGCGACAATTTGGAAAAATTTTACGAAGTGATGATTAAGACGCTCGCGCCTCGACCGAGGTTCGAATCCATGCGGTGGCGGCATAAAAGAAAAGCCCCCGTTGCCGGAGGCTTTCAATTTCAATTGATGCGGCGTATAGGATTCCGCGCATCCGCTTCGCGGATCCGCACCGGCTTCGCCCGCCTGTCGGCGCGCTCGCCCGCTCGCTAAAAACGCTCCGCGTTTTCTTTACGCCCGCGCCTCGGCCGAGGTTCGAATCCATGCAGTGCCGACGTAAAAGAAAAGCCCCCGTTGCCGGAGGCTTTCAATTTCAATTGGTGCGGCGTATAGGATTCGAACCTATGACGTTCTGATTCGTAGTCAGACCCTCTATCCAGCTGAGGTAACGCCGCAGCGCAAGACATATAAAACCACTTTAGCTTATTGGAGTCAAGCACAATCTCAAACTTTTTTGTGGAACGCAGTTTTGTCATGCTGCTCCGCATATACCGCTGTTCCCCGTACGATCGATTGGCTTTTCGATCACGTCGAACTTGGCATCAAGTTCCCTCAGGAGCGATCTCACCCGCTGGGCACAATCATAATCGGCAAACGAGATGCTCAGCATGCGCGCGACCTGGTTGGAAGTCCCAACTCCATAGAAGTGCTCCAGCGCCACAAGTCCCTCGTGCGTCACAAAGGTCTCGGCCACATGCGGCGACTCCTCAAAGCACCATTGTGTCAACGGACCCTCACTCGTCTGCCGAACCACCAGGCCGCCCATGCCAGACGGCTCACACGTTACAAGCAGGTACTCCCCGCCCTCGTCGCTCTCAAATAAAACCACCCGATTATCAAACAGCTCCATCGCGTCCCCTTTCTCTCGCTCTTATTTAGCAAAAGCATAGCAGGTAGATGGCTGTATACAGAACAGTTGTTCGTGTGTTTTCTATTGAGCTGTCCGCACGGCATGGTATGGACCTGCGCACGAAATAGGGCGCCCCCGAAGGAGCGCCCTTGCATATTCCCTATGCAGCCAAGTTACGCGACTGGCTCGATCTTCTCGAGACCGCCCATGTAAGGACGCAGAACCTCGGGGATCGTGATGGTGCCGTCGGCGTTCTGGTAGTTCTCCAGAATGGCGGCCATGGTGCGGCCGGCCGGCAAGCCGGAACCGTTGAGAGTATGCAGGTAGCGCGAACCCTTGAAGTTCTCGGGGTCGCAATACTTGATGTTGGCGCGGCGAGCCTGGAAGTCACCGCAGTTGGAGCAGGAGCTGATCTCCTTGTAGGCGTTGTAGCTCGGCAGCCAGACCTCGACGTCGTAGGTCTGACGGGCAGAGAAGCCCAAGTCGCCGGTGCACAGGCTAATCACGCGATACGGAAGGCCCAGCTGCTGCAGCAGGTACTCGGCCTCGGCGGTCATGCTCTCGAGCTCCTCGTCGGACTCCTCCGGCTTAGCGAACTTGACCATCTCGACCTTGTCGAACTCGTGCTGACGGATGATGCCGCGGGTGTCGCGACCGGCGGAACCGGCCTCCTCGCGGAAGCAGGGGGTGAAGGCGGTGTAGCGGCGCGGCAGGGTGTCGGCATCGAGGACCTCGCCGGCGTGCAGGTTGGTGAGCACGACCTCGGCGGTGGGGATCAGGAAGTTGTCGCCCGAGACGTGGTAGGCGTCGTCCTCGAACTTGGGCAGCTGACCCGTGCCAAACATGGTCTGACGCTTGACGACGATGGGCGGCCACCACTCCTTAAAACCACGGCTGGTGTGCGTATCGAGGAAGAAGTTGATGAGGGCGCGCTCAAGACGGGCGCCGGCGCCACCGAGAACGGTGAAGCGGCTGCCGGAGAGCTTGTTGCCGCGCTCGAAGTCGAGGATGTCCAGATCGGTGCCCAGATCCCAGTGCGGCTTAAAGTCGAAGTCGAACTCGCGCGGGGTGCCCCAACGACGGCGCTCAATGTTCTCGTCCTCGTCCTTGCCGTACGGCGTGGCCTCGCAAGGAATGTTGGGCAGGTGAGCCATGAAGTCGTACTGCTCCTGCTCGAGAGCAGTACGGCGCTCGGCCAGACCGTCAATCTTCTCGTTGACGGCGCGCACGGCCTCCTTGGCGGCCTCGGCCTCGTCCTTCTTGCCCTCCTTCATCAGGGCGCCGATCTTCTTGGACTCGGCATTGCGCGTAGCCTGGAGCTCCTCGACCTCGGTGATGACGGCACGGCGCTCGTCGTCGAGCTCAAAGAACTTCTCGCGATCCCAAGACGTCTGGCGGTTAGCCATGGCGACATCGATGGCATCGGGGTTCTCGCGAACAAACTTGATATCAAGCATTAGATCCTCCGGCGATATACATTCCATTTAGGTTGCAACCTTGTACATGTATGGGCAAGTATATACTTATGAGCGTTTACGACCCAACTCAACTACGCAAGAAGGCACCCAATGGACGCAGTTTTTTCCTTTTTGTTTGGCACCCGCACCGGTTTTGCCATCCTTTTCGCCGGCGGCATCCTGTTATTTGCGATTCTTGCCTTTGTAATGGAGAAGCGTACCCATAAGATGTACGTCGACCGCGGACCCAAGTCCGAGGATGAGGAAGACAGCTTCTGGGACTAACCTGCCAAAAAGGGACAGGTTTATTTTGGTCGGTTTTATCTGGGCAAACGCAAGCGCCCCGCAACTGGAATTGAGCCAGTTGCGGGGCGCTTTTCGCACATACGACAAAACCGCAGGAAAAACCTGCCAAAATAAACCTGTCCCTAAATGGCAGGTTTTACTGGAGAGTTGCGTCGATTGCCTTGACCAGGGCACTGCGCATGCCGGCGTCCTCGAGCGCAACGACGCCCTTGATGGTGGCACCACCGGGCGAGCATACGGCATCCTTCATCGCCGCAGGATGCTGGCCAGTTGCAAGCTGCAGCTTTGCCGTACCCAGCACCATCTGGCTCACAATGCGATAGGCATCGGCACGCGGGATACCGTGCTTGACCGCTGCATCGCCCAGGGCCTCGATTGCCATGGCGACAAATGCCGGAGCGCAACCACCCACCGTGCCGCCCACAAACAGCAGGCTCGTATCGAGCTCGACGACGGTGCCAAGCTTACCGAGCAGGTCGAGCACAACAGCACGCTGCTCGTCGCTGAGCGTAGAGGATTTCTCGCAGGCGATGACGCCCTCGCCCACCGAAACCGGCGTGTTGGGCACCGTCGAGATGTGCGCGACACCCGGCAGGACCTGCTCCCACTTGGCACTGTCCCAGGTCCAGGCAACCGACAGAACGACCTTTTTGGCAAGAGCATCCTTGAGCGGGACGAATACCTTCTCGATCATGTACGGTTTGACCGCAGCGACCACGATATCGGATGCGGCGACAACCTCGGCGGCATCGTGGCAGGCGACCATGCCGCGCGCCTCGCAGCGCTCAACCAGTGCGTCGTAGCGACCCGCGCAGGCGCACATGTCGCTCGCAGCTACACCGGCAGCGATCCAGCCATCGGCCATAGCGCTCGCCATATTGCCAAAACCGACAAATCCAATCTTCATATCGCATAGTCCTTTCAGACACATTCCTCAAAACGAAAGGTATTGTCCCACGCCATTGTTTCGTATTGCCGACCTATTTGTGATACGGCTCGCCTCGGCTGATCTTGCAGGCGCGATAGATTTGCTCCAGCAGCACCACGCGCGCCAAGTTATGCGGCAAGGTAATACGTCCAAAGCTGAGCATCTCGTCGGCTCGTGCGCGCACGTCATCGCTCACGCCGTCCGATCCGCCAATCACAAAGGCGATGTCGCTATTGCCTCGCAGCATAAGATCATCGAGCCGCGCCGAAAGCTCCTCGCTCGAGCGCTCTTTGCCCTCAATGGCCAGCAGGATCACATGCGCTCGAGGCGGCAGGGCTGCAAGTATCGCCGCTCCCTCCTTGTCGCGCGCGGCATCCACGCCGCCCGCCTTAGCCGGGTCGATATCGGCCACCTCGCGGATATCCACCTTGGCATAGGCACCTAGGCGCTTGGTGTACTCGGCGCACGCGTCCTTCCAAAAGCGCTCCTTGAGCTTACCGACGCAAACGACGGTGTATTTCACGCGTGTCTACTCCTTCGAATCGTTTTGAACTTTGCTGGCTGTCAGCATCTGCTCGAACATCGAGGCCGACTGCGAGAAATCGCTCGGCAGCACGACCGTCGAGGTTTTACCCGTGCGAGCGAACTCCGTCATCATCTCGGACCACTGCGTAAACATGAACAGCTGGTTGGCCTCGTCGTTACCGACTCCCGTCTCCTGGATGATCTCGAGCGAATCCTTGATGCCCAGCGCGATGGCCTTGCGCTGGTTGGCGATGCCCTCGCCCGCCTTTTCCATTGCCTCGGCCTCGGCGGTCGCCTCGGTGACGCGCTTGATGCGGTCGGCCTCAGCGAGCTCCTGTGCCGCAGCGCGCTTGCGCTGGGCAGCGTTGATGTCGTTCATGGAGTTCTCAACCTCGGTCGGCAGTGCGATTTTGGTGATGAGCGTCGACACGAGGGTGAAGCCGTAGGCGGCCATCTGCTCGGAAACGGTAGCGTTGACATCCTTGGCGATGTCATCCTTCTTGGCAAAGACCTCATCGAGTGTGTAGACGGGAATCGAAGAGCGCAGGGCGTCGGTGATGAAGTCACGCATCTGGTCGACGGGCTCCTGCAGCATATAGTAGCTCTTGTAGATGCCCGAATCTGCCGGGCCGGCGCCCATGTCATAGCTCACGTGGTACTGAGCAGAGACCTCAAGGCCGATGGTCACGTTGTCCTGGGTCTTAACGTCGATGCCAAAACCGTTTTTCATGGTGCGCAGACTCACCGTGGCGGCCTTGCGGTCAATCACGGGTACCTTCATGTGGAAGCCCGCGTTGACGATGCGGTTGAACTTGCCTAAGCGTTCGATGATCACAGCATGCTGCTGTTCAACGACATAGCAGGCGCTGGGAAGCAGCAGCAACAGAATGATGATGGGGATCAAAAGGCTGGTAAGGGCGGCGATGATACCGGACAACAGCATGGTCTCTCCTCTGATAGGCACACGTTGGCATTAGGATACCCGTACGAAGCAACGACGTGACATCAACAAGAGGACCCGTGGTCAAAAAAGGCCAAATATGAGTACTGTTACCAGTTTAGTAACAGCGTATTTGGGTCAAAATCGCCTCGTTGAACCCGAGGTCTATCGAAATTACTTCATTTTGTCTCAAGGTTGAGCCAAATTAGCGTACATCTGTTGCGCAAAATGAGCAAAAATGGCTTCATGAAATGTCTCTATTTTCATGTCAGTACTCATCTTTACCACTTTTTGACCACAGGGACATCTACCGCGCGAAATCGATATGTCAAATCTGCCAAAACGGCCCATAACAAAAAAGCTCCCATTGCTGGGAGCTCTTTCATTCAATGGTGCGGGCGAAAGGACTTGAACCTTCATGGGGTTGCCCCCATACGGACCTGAACCGTACGCGTCTGCCAATTCCGCCACGCCCGCGTGCAGGAATTAGAATAACGGAGCGCCACCACGAACGCAAGAACTATTTTTGAAAAAGTTTGCAGGCATTCTCCCAAGCGGCTTGCGCGATTGTTTCGGCGTCCTCACCAGTGCGATCGACACGGTCGTTAACCAGCGCGTTTGCCGTAATGGAGATCATTGCGGGCTCGCATTCAAGACCGCGAATGGGCTCCGGAGCCATATACGGGCAATCCGTCTCGAACAAAATTCGATCGAGTGGGGTTGCCGCAAATGCCTCGCGCACGTCGTCGTTGCGCTTAAAGGTGGCCGCACCGCCATAGGCGATATAGCAGCCCAGCTCCACAAAGCACTCCATCGTGGCGCGGTCCTCGCCAAAGCAGTGCAGCACACAACCGGCCTGGGGCACGCCCACCTCACGAAGCACGTTGTAGGCGTCCGCGTGCGAGGTTCGCTCCTGGTCCGTGTCCTCGTGACGCAGATGCAGCTCCACCGGCACGTTACGGCACACGGCAAGCTCGAGCTGGCGCGCCATGCAGTCAATCTGCACGTTATGGGGTGCCGGCGCGATATCGTCGTCATAGTCCATGTGGTAGTCCAGGCCGATTTCGCCAATACCGGCGCATAAGGGGTCATCGAGTGCGGCAACGACCTGTGCGTGAACGTCGTCGGCATAGTCCGGCGCGCCATACGGATGCACGCCGGCAAGATACTTGATCTGCGGGATATCCTGCATCGGCAGAATCTCGCGCGTCAGCCAGTCGCTATAGTCCGTCACGCTGCGTTTATCAGCGATGGGGTCGAACATCGTCACCAACAGGTCGACGCCCGCCGCCTTGGCACGCACGAGCGTCTCAGGCACATCCTTGCCCCAGAACGAAAGCAGATGCGCATGCGTGTCGGCAAGCGGTGCCAAGGGCACGGGACAAGCAACCGTCTTCTTTTTCTTGGTAAACGTCACACGTTCGGCATTAGGCATCATGGATTAGCTCCTGGGCCAGACGGACAAAGTCAGCAACATCAAGCGTCTCGGCGCGCGTGGTGGGTGCAATACCGCAAGCCTCAAAGGCAGCATCGAGCACGTCCTTGGCAAAGCCGTTGGCGCTCATGGAATTGCGGATGGTCTTGCGACGCTGAGCAAATGCAGCATCAATCACGCGGGCCACAAATTCGCGATCGAGCCCCTCGGGCACCACGCCGTCAACACGGTCGATACGCGCGACGGCCGAGTCCACGTGCGGCGCCGGCATAAAGCAACGCGGCGGCACCTCAAAGCGACCCGTCACCTGCGCGTACAGGCCGAGTTTTGCCGTGTAGCCGCCATAGGTCTTGTTACCGGGCGTTGCGGCAATGCGATCGGCAACCTCCTTTTGAACCATGACGACAGCGCGCTTAAGCGCGGGCATCGTCTGGAAGAACTGAAGGATGATCGTCGCCGCCACGTTGTAGGGCAGATTCGCGACAAACACCGTCGGCGTACCGCCCGCAACCTGCTCAATCTGCTCCGGGCCCACCTTGAGCGCATCGCCCATGATAAAGCGGAAGTTGGCATAGTCGGCGGCGTGGGCGTCAAGCACCGGCTCAAGCTCGGGATCGGCCTCGATCGACGTAACGCACGCCGCCTCCTGCAGCAACGCAAGTGTCAACGTGCCGCAACCCGGACCCACCTCGAGTACGCGCTCGTCACCTGCAAGCTCGGCAAGCTCGCAGATACGCTCGATCACATGATTGTCGATTAGAAAGTTCTGGCCCAGGCGATGCTTAGTCGCAAGGCCAAACTCCTCTAGCAGCTCCCTGGTGGCCGTGGGGTTTGCCAAAGGCGAAGTTGTCATGGTTGCCTCCTTAGCATGATGGCGGCGTCTTGAAACAAAAGGGCATGGACCGTGGCGGCCATGCCCTTACAGCTAAACAGCAAATTGCCGATATGGCGCTCGCGCGGTCACTACGCCAGACGCGGGAACAGCGGATCGCCCTTCTCGACGGGCTGACCACCAGCAAGCAGGCCCCAAGCGCAAATGCCCTTGAGGTCGTCGCTCGCGGCCTCGTCCTCGCAGGACAGGCGGCGCAGAGCCTCGGCAGAAGTCTGGGGCATGAGCGGCATCAGCAGGTGAGCGGCAATGCGGATGGCCTCGAGCAGGTTGTAGATCACAAACGCCAGCTCGTCAGCCTTGGCCTCGTCCTTGGCAAGTGCCCAAGGCTCGGAGTCCTCGATGTAGTGGTTGGCGGCGTGGATGAGCTCCATGACCTCGTCCTTGGCTCCACCGTAATCGAGCACGTCCATCTTGGCCATGTAGCGCTCGACCAGACCATCGGCGATCTTTGCCAGCGGGTTGTCGAACGCATCGAACGATGCGGGCTTGGCGGGCGCGCAACCGTCAAAATACTTGCCGCTCATGTTGAGCGAGCGCGAAATGAGGTTGCCCCAGCTGTTGGCCAAATCGGCGTTGTAGACCTGCTCCATGCGGTCGAAGCTGATGGCGCCGTCGGTACCGGGGACCACATCGGTCATAAAGTAATAACGATAGCCCTCGACGCCCAGCATATCGATGACATCCTGCGGGGCGATGGCGTTGCCACGGCTCTTGGACATCTTCTCGGCCTTACCGGTCTCGGCATTGCGCACGGTCAGGAAGCCATGGGCAAAGACGTGCTCGGGCAGGGCCTCGCCAATGGCCATGAGCATGGCCGGCCAAATGACGCAGTGGAAACGGATGATGTCCTTGCCCACGATGTGGAACTGCGCGGGCCAGCGATAGGCCAGCTCGGCACGGGCCTCGTCGGTATCGACACCGTAGCCGACAGCCGTCATATAGTTGAGCAGCGCGTCGAACCACACATAGGTCACGTGGCCCTCGTCAAACGGAACCTGAATGCCCCAATCAAAGCTCGTACGGCTCACGGAAAGGTCGTTGAGGCCGCCCTCGACAAAGCTGCGCACCTCGTTCATACGGAACGCGGGCTCGACAAAGTCGGGGTGCTCGTCATAGAGCTTGAGCAGCTTGTCCTGGAAAGCGGAAAGCTTAAAGAAGTAGGACTCCTCCTGCACGCGCTCGAGCGGACGGTGGCAGTCGGGGCACAGGTGCTGGCCGACGCTGCCGTACTCCTCGTCACCCTTCTGGACCTGCGTGTCGGTGAAGTAGGTCTCGTCAGGCACGCAATACCAACCGTCGTAGCTGCCCTTATACAGGTAGCCGGACTCCTTCATGCGCTCCCACAGGTACTGCACGGCATGATGCTGGCGCGGCTCGGTGGTGCGGATGAAGTCGTCGTTGGAGATCTCGAGTTTGTTCCAAAGCTCCTTGAAGTGCGGGGCCTGGCTGTCGGTCCACTCCTGCGGCGTCATGTTGTGCTTGGCTGCGGCCTCGGCGACCTTCTCGCCGTGCTCGTCCATGCCGGTCAGGAACTTGACGTTATAGCCGGCGGAGCGGCGATAGCGAGCCTGAACATCGGCGATGATGGTGGAATAAGCCGTGCCCAGGTGCGGATCGGCGTTGACGTAGTAGATGGGCGTCGTGATAAAGAACGAAGGCTTGCTTTGATCCATGGGGTTTGTCCTCCAGAAAAACGTTGCATACAGAGGATGATTCTAGCGCAAGGGCTGGATATCCTCCATCTATTGCATATCGAGCACCATGGCATAGACATCGCGCTTGCGGCGCGAATACTTCTGAGACAGGCGCTTGGCCACCGCAGAGGCGGGCTCCCCCTCCTCGAGCGCGGCGCGGATATCCGCGCGCAGGGCCTCATCGGGATCTACTGCCGCTGCGCCAACCGGCGCGATACCGGCCTCTTCGTCCTCGCTCGGCGGCGCGATGACCAGCGCAATCTCGCCCTTTACCTCGCCGCGAGCACGCAGCTCCTCGGCAAGCTGGGCAGCGGGCCCGCGCAAGACCTCCTCGTGCAGCTTGGTGAGTTCGCGGCAGACGGCAACCTCACGCTGGGGAAAGACCTCCGCCACGGCCTCGAGCGTCGCCACGATGCGATGTGGAGACTCGTAGAAGATGAGCGCGCCGGGCACCACGGCAAGGCGCTGCAAACGGCGCACACGGTCGCCGTGCTTTCGGCCCAAAAAACCCTCGAAGAAAAAATGCTCGCAGGGAATGCCGGACGAAACGAGTGCCGTGACGCAAGCAGAGGGCCCGGGAATAACTTCGACGGGCACATCGGCCTCACGCGCCGCCTCGACCAGCGCCTGGCCGGGATCGGACACGCTCGGCATGCCGGCATCCGAGGCAAAGGCGAGGGTCTCCCCCGCCAGCAGACGGTCGACCAGGCCGGCGGCGCGGCTGGCGATCACATTCTCGTCGCAACGGACAAGTGGCTTGGAAATGCCCAGGTGCATCAGCAGCTTTGACGTCACACGCGTGTCTTCGCAGCAGATGGCATCGGCGGCGGCAAACGCCTCGCCAACGCGCGGAGACAGGTCGCCCAGGTTGCCGATGGGCGTGCCGACCACATAGAGTTTGCCCGTATGGGCGCTGTTTTGCGTCATATCAACCTATTCAATCATGCCGCGCTCGAGCGTACCGAGCGCCGCGCGGGCGTCCCATGCTGCAATGCGCTTCTCGGTCTTCCACGTTTGGAAGAACCAGCCGGCAGCCGGCGCAAACGAAGCCAGCTGGTTGGCGATAAACACGCGCTCGTAGGCATTGCGGCCCTCGGGCGTAACCGACGAGTTGGCAAAGATCGCCGCGCCCGACCATTCGCCCACCAGCACGGGGAACCCAGTCGAAATCGCCTCTTTAAGCTCGCGCTTGTTGCGCGAAATCGCCGTCGTCAGCCCGCGGGGGCTCGTGATGTCGAGCGCATGTTCGTCGCGGTAATGGTACAGGTGAAGGTCCATGTAGACGTTCTTGTACTTAGCGCCGCGCATAAAATGCTTCCACTCGCTGGGATGCCCCGAAGACGAGAAGACGACGATCTTATCCTCGGGCATATACGAACGGACGAGCTCGTAGGCATCGCGATAGAAATTGCGCAGGTAGTGAGCCGGAATGCCATCCGTCATGGCAAAGAGACTCTTGCGGACACTCATCTGCGGCGTATCCAGCAGCTCAATGCCCAGCAGGCTCTCGGCCTCGCCGTAACGCTCGGCCAAGCGCTCGAGCACGTCGAGTGCGACATGGCGGCCGTTAGTGGACGAATGCCACTCGGCGACAGCCTCCGGCGTGGTGGGCGAATCGTTGGAATCGCCCTGGCCACCGGGCACAGTTGCCAGATCGAGCAGCACGCGGATGTTGTACTTGGCAGCCCACTCAATTGCACGGTCGATGTAGTCGACAACCGAGATGTAGGACGCATCGGACTCCTGCGAGCCAAAGGCATACCAGGGCACCGGCAGACGCACGGCGTTGAGGCCGATCTGCGCCATGCGACGGAAATCGTCCTCGCTCACAAACGTCTCGTAATGACGGCGCATGCGCTCGTTATAGGCGGCGGTGCCCATGGCCTCCTGCAGCTCGGCCGCGTTGGATGCACCGGTCGCCGCGTATAGCGACGGGGTCACCCAAGGCTCGGGAATAAACCAGCCAGAGAGATTAACGCCGAGTATCCTCTCCATCACTGCCCCCTTTTGAATCATACGGGCTAAGCCCGCATCGCTCTTGCATGACATATCTATCGATTTGAGTATACCCGCGCATGCAGACAGGCGACCGAACGGTCTGTAAAGTGACGCGAAAGTGAGAGGAATATCTGGGAACAGGCGGGCTCGGGATGGTGCGACGAGATGTGCACGCACGTCGGAAGTAAGCGCCGGAAAGCGCATCCCGCTCTGGGTCAAAATAATGGGATGCATTTTCCGCGGAACCCCACAAAAAAAGAAAAAGGACCCCTTTGCAGAGGTCCTAGTCAATTCAAGGTGGCGGGGAAGGGAATCGCGTCCGCGCGCTGCGCGGACGGACCGCTGCGGCGCTTGCGCGCCTTGCGAGCTGCGCTGGCAAACGCTATCGCGTTTCCTCAGCTCCGCGCCCTCACGGGGTTCGATTCCATGTGGGGGCTGCATAAAAGAAAAGGACCCCTTTGCAGAGGTCCTAGTCAATTCAAGGTGGCGGGGAAGGGAATCGAACCCCTGACACGAGGATTTTCAGTCCTCTGCTCTACCAACTGAGCTACCCAGCCATTTGAGGTGTGCCTTGTTTCAAGGCTTGATTAGTATAACCAAGGACGCGTTCCGGTCAACCGAGAATTTTAAAAAAGTTTTTGAGCACAGCCTCGGTTCTATAAATCGGCACGTCAGAGGCATCAGCCGGCAGCAAGAAGTTTTTCGCTCAGTCCCTTAAGCCGGCACGCGTTGGAGAGCAGGGGTCGAAACAATGATTGAAGGGCGCTCTAGTACGGCCCAGGCGCCGGGGCAGGAGCACATACGCCAGGGACGTACGTTTTCGTAGCATACGAGGACATAGCCGCGCGCATCGATGAAGGCGATGTCGATGGGATAGGCCATAAAACACGTATGGACCGAAGAGCAGCGTGGAAACGCCATGACGAGCGGCAGGCCGTTGGCGGCAACCGGACGCCGTCCCAGCATGCCGCGCAGGCGCACGACAAACGACTCCGCCACCGCAAACTCGGCCGGCGTCCAACCCAGCCTGTTGAGTGCCCGCGCGTAGGCGATGTAGGACGAGACCGCGGTCACATGACCACCCCCGGACGCCATGGATCGACCGTCACCGCGCGCTCGTGCGACAACGTTGTCGGCGCCCCCAGCGAAACGCCAGCGATGCTGAGAGAAGTCGGCCACGGCTCATAGTGCATGGTGCAGGTGTAGGTCCTAAACGTACCGGATAGGGAGAGCAGGCCACCATCCGATGCCTTCGCGCCTTGCTCGCTCGACACTTCGATCCGCAAGTCATAGCCTTCCATGGCATTCAGAATTTGAGTCTGAACCGTCGCCGAGGCATCGGCAGAGCTTTCGTCGCCCTCCCCCTCCGACGCCACGGCGTGCGCCAACACGATGTCGGGTACCACGCGGTCGAAGCGCGCGACAGCGCTGGCAAAGATCATGACGTTGTACACGATGAGTGCCAGCACCAGCAAAACGGGCGTAACCACCGCCATCTCCACCGTCGCTTGGGCGCGCTCCTCGCGCAGACGCATGCGGATACTCATTACGACCCACCGCCCAGAGCGCCAACCAGCGTGGCAACATCGACGGTGAGTGGGATGGAGCCGCCGCCGGGCAGAGGAATCTCCGCAAGCGTGAACACCGTACCGCTAATGGTGCGTTCGACTTGATATTCCAACGCCTCGCAAAGCGCCTTGGGATCGGTCACGCCCAACGGAATACTTCGCAGCTTGTCTTGCGCTTGAGAGAGACCAGCAATGTCAGACCCCGGGCTCTTAATGACGTTGGCGGAATCGGTCAGCACTGGCTTTCGCAGGCGCAAGTCGCACGGTTCCAGACCCAACGCCGCCATGGACGCCGAAACGGTATCGCCGAGCCACGATGCGATGGAACCCAACGCGCCGCTGCCCCCTCCTAGGCCTTTAATCATCTCGTCCATAAGTTCGTCGGCCGAACCTTGGATATCACCGTATCCTACGAGCAGCCGTCCCCAAACATCCATGACGCCGTCGAGCACGCCGGCAACGCCGCCCGAGCGTTCCTTCAATGTCGAGAAAAATCGCGAAAGCACGTTGTTTTGCGCCGTCGCCTCATCGGGTGCCAACACCGCGGCAGAGATAGCACCGCGATCGCCGAGCCTGACTGCCGTGCTAAACGAAGAGTTGAGCTCATCGGGGCTCGAGATGGCACCCGAAACCGCAAGGGCAACTACGCCGTTGCGACCGGGCGGAGCGATACGCGGACGCTCGCCCGAAAGCGCTTTGATGGCCTGGTCAAACGCATTGCTCGCACGGTCGGTCTCGTCTTCGGTCTGACGTTCGAGCTCGAGCTCTTTGTTGCGGCATTCGACGTAGTCTTCCAGGGCGTCTTTAAACTTGTCAAAGTGATACTCGAAGCCGTTTTCGATAGAGGTTGAAGGCGCCGCAACAGCACCAAGCGACGAAACGCCAAAATGGCATTTGCTGCATTTATCCTGTCCATCGTAATCGGCAACCGAAGCAAATCCGCTCGGCGTCCCTTTCTTATAGTTAGGGCAGGTCGTCCCGTAATGCAGATACGCCTTGTCATCGTTCACGCTCGTCGGCCACACCGCATCGGTATAGAGCTCCGTCGCCCGAACCTCATCAGAGTTGCGCGGCAACAGTGGAATATAGGAGGAAACCCTGTCTCCGTTCTCGGTTATATATGCCCGATCGACCTCCGCACTCGCATAGGTATAAAACGCCTTACGCGCCGCAGACTCTGCCCTCATCTCGACACTCGAGCCGTGGGGCTTCTCATTTGTCAGACGCCAATGGTAGTAGTCCTTCGCGCGATCAAGGGCAACTTGAGGCTCCCACGTAACGCTCGAAGCGTAATGCGGATTTTGAACACCGGAGAGATCCGTTAGGCTTTTCGCGCGCTCCCACATACACGAACAGCTGCCGACCGAACCTTTATCCGATCCACCGCAATCCGCTAGCCAGGCACGCTCCTTTGCCTTCGCCGTCTCCTCCGATGCTTTTTGTAGCTCCTCGGCCGCGCGCTCCAGATCTTCCGACGCATCTTTAATGGCATCGGTCGAGATCTCGGAACCCTCGAGCGCAACAAAATCAGACTCGGATGTCCTGGGCACGGCAAGCGCCGTACCGGTATAGGTCACACTATCGGTATCCTGCGCCGACACCGCCTGCGTGGCACGCGCGGCAATCAGATACGGCAGAGCCGTCTCGATTTTCTGCAAGCCTTCCGATGCGCTTTTGGCAAACTTGTTGCGCGTTTTAATGATCTCAATCCCGGTGTCGACCATATTGCCGGCAACTGGTTCGGCACCCGGGATGAGGATGGCGACCAGGCCCGTCCCGATCGTGGCAAACCCCGCTAGGCCCAAACTCAAAATGCTCGCATCCACCACCGTGGCAGCCGTGTGATAGGACGACACCACATTGGCGCCTGCCAGCGCGCCGCTATCGGCAGCCACCTGGGTGTCCCCCGCGCGCGACATGCTCCATATCGCCGCCGTCGACGAAAACAGCAGCGTGAGCACCACCAAGATGACCACCGCAGAGGAAAGCGTGGTGTAGGCACCGTCTTCGATAAACAGGTCGATACCGGCTCGACCCATAAAGCCGCCTCGCTTGCGATGGCAGCTCGGACGGCGCGTCAAAACGCGTCTAGACCAGAAACGCTTAATCCCATGCAGCAATCCACGAATCATAATCTCCCTCCAGCCATTCGGGACGTGATTGATACGAGACATCGACCTTGAGCTCAACGTAGCCGCCCTCGGCGGTACCACCCATAACCTGCGCAAACGCACCGATCACAGGCAACGGCTTGACCTCGCCGGAAACGGACACGGACGAGACGCCGCCCGCATCGGCCCGGCTAAGCTCGACATCCCACGACAGCGGCCCGCCGGCATGAAAGATCGAAACGTTGGGCACTGCGGCAAGCCGGCGGAGGGTGAACTCCTTAAGATCGTCGTCCTCCGCCGTCGTCGTGGTCATGAGCCGCGCGGTCTCGGCGGCGGCAGACTCCATGACCGCGCGCGCATAAAGCAGGCACACCGGTTGCAGTGCGAGAAGGATGAGCGTCAGAAACGTCGGCAGCAAAAAAGCGGCCTCGACCGTAGACTGCGCCCGGTCCTCGCGCGCGATATCAATACAACGCGATGTCCTTAGCGCCCGCAGCGGCGTCGATAACCGACGTCGAGGCAACGCCATGGGATGCCGCCCGCTCAACCAGCGCCGCCAAGTGCCCATCAGTGCCAGCACGCCAAAGCCCCACAATCGCCAGCACGATCGATAACAGCGCCACCGTGACGATGGCGTATTCGACCGTCGCCTGGGCAGATTCCTCACGCAGAATGCCATGCATTTCACGATCCCTCCTTTGAGCTTATTGTTTGCGGGACCAGACGCACGGCGCGCAGACGACACGAAGCATCGCCAGCATCCGCGGCAACCGTCACCATATCGACCCAGCCGCGCCCATCGCGCACGATGGCGCCCCATACGTTGCCCTTAATATCGAGATAACCGCTCAGGGCGAGCTGGGCCGTTGGCACCTCGCGGTAGGCGCGTAACATATCCGCCGCTGCCTCGGTCATCGGTCGGTCCTCGGACCATGCAAGCCGGACCGCAATCGCGTTGTCCTCAGGTGAATCCGTCGCAGTGCCAGACCGCTTGTCGAGCGTCCGCAGAAAGGTTTGCGCCGTGACAGCGACATCCGAATCGTCCGCATCTCGCATCTCATCTTTTTGAGACGCCACCGCCGAATCTGAGCCCGAATCGAAGGCGGCCTCAGGACGCTGCTGCCGCGCGGCGTTAAGCCCCCAAAGCACCGCCGCTATCGCCACGGTCAGGCAAGCAAACACCAGCAGCACCCCGATGGGGCGCTCGCCCTCTACAGGCTGTTGATGCCCTCGCTGATAGCGTTCCATAGATCTTGGACCTTGCCCTTAAATGCGACAATGGCAATGATGGCGATCACCACGAGCACGCCGACCAAGATGGCGTATTCGGTGGTGCCCTGCGCACTCTCCTCCTGCAGTAGCTCCCCGGCATGCTGGCGAGCGCGAATTGACTGGCAAACAGCCCAGCTCCAGACCTTGCCAGCAACGTCAGTCATCGTGTTCATGTATTCCTCCCTACATCATCCCGCCTGCTCCCAACAGCGGGCCCAATATGGACAGAAGCAACGCCGGCAAGATGAGTGTGCCGGTGGGAATCAGCAGCTTGATGGGCGCACGCTCGATCTCGCGCTCGACCGCGGCGCGATGAGCCGCACGGATCTCGCGACTTTGAGCGGCCAGTGTCTCGGCAAGTGGGGCACCCAGGGCGAGCGCCTGTCCCACCGTGATGGCAAAGGTCTCGAGCGCTCGCACGTCCAGGTCGCGCGCGGCGGCCAACAACTCGTCCTCACGCGTGCCCACGCCCACCTGCCACGCCATGCAGGCCCGCTCAAGTCGAAGAGCCAGCACTGACCGGCGGTTGGCGCAGAAAATCTCAAGCGCCGCATCAAACGAAAGACCGGCCGAAAGACCCAAGCGCACAACATCGATCATCTCGGACACTTCGCCGAGCGACACTCGCGCCGGGCCGCCCGCTCCAACCGCGCCCTTCATTCGCGCGGTCAGAGCATCGACCACCGAGCGACCCGCGGCAGCGACCAGCACCGCCTCGCGCTTGCAGGCCTCTGCGATCTTGCGTGCATCCGCCCGATCCAGACCCGTCGCGACAAATACACTCAGAGCGCACAGGCAAGCCGCAACTGCAACCGGGGCGCTCATAGCTCCACCCGCATAATGCGCCTGATAACCACCAGGGCAACGGCGTTGAGGGCAAGACCCAGCACCACAGCGCCCGCGCCGGCAGGCGTCGCAAGACCGCGACGAAAATCTGCCGAAAGCAGCGCCAACACCGCGCACATGCCCGTCGGCATCGCCGCGACCATATGCGCAGACATGCGGGCCTGCGACGTCTTAACATCTAGGCGGCGCTTGAGCTCAATGCGCTCCCCCACCATGCTCGACGCCTCGGACAGTAAGTCGGCAAGCGGAGCGCCGGTGCGCTGTGACACCTTAAGCGCCAAGGTCACAAGCGAAAGACCGGGGGCGTCGATGCGCACGAGCAAGTCATCGAGCGCGTCGGTCGCCGAGATGCCGCAATCGATCGCCGCCGCCACCCGCAAAAACTCGGTATGCACCGGTTCTTGCGCATGAGCGCCCACAAAGCGCATGCCCTGGGCCAGCGAATGTCCCGAGGCAAGCGACATGGAAAGTGCGGTAAACGCCTCGGGCATGGCCTCTTCTGCATCGTGTTGCTCGCGCCGGCTCTCAAAGCCATCCCGAGCGGCGCCAACGGCAATCGGAGCAACAAGTCCCAAGGCAAATCCGAGGGGCGATAACGACACCATCGTTAGTAAAATGCAGCAGACACCGCTCGAGAGCAGCAGAAACGCCAAACGCCCCGAAGCATCTTCGATCACGAGGCCAAGGCGATGCGCCGGAGCCAGCGATGCCCACGAACGGGCGATCTTTTTCAGCAGATCGTTTTCCACCAGCTCACGCGGCAGTTTCTCTGCCACCGTCTCGAGCGCCTGACGCGCCAGCTCCGCCGGCGGCACCTGCGGCACACGAGGTTCCGCCCCGCACGCCATCGCGACAGAAAACCCTGCCAAACCCCCTACGACGAGGGGCACAGCGACCTCCATTCGTCCACCTCCTCTTGTGTGAGCGTCCCCGACCGCAGGCCTTCTGCGATAAACGGCGGCTCGCGGTCAAGCGTCCAGGTGCGCTCGGCGGCATCGAAAGTCACATAGCGCTCGAGCTCTACGCCGCCCGACGCGGCGCGACGCACCCCCGAATACGAGGAGACGAAGCGCCTGCCATCGGCGTGGCGCTCGGACATCACGATGCCGTCGAGCGCCATGGCAATCTGCTCCTCGATGAGCTCGCTCGGCAGATCGATGCCATAACGTGCAAGCAACGTCAGACGCACCACGGTCTCCTGTTCTGAGCCCGCATGAAGTGTGGTGAGCGACCCGTCGTGGCCTGTGTTCATGGCCTGCAACATGTCGCAGCACTCAGCACCGCGCACCTCACCCACCACGATGCGGTCGGGGCGCATGCGCAGGGCATTGGTCACCAGGTCGCGGATCGTCACCGCGCCCTCGCCCTCAATTGAAGCCTCGCGCGCCTCTAGACGCACCACGTGTGGATGATGCGCAAACTTGAGCTCGGCAGAGTCCTCGATCGTCACGATGCGCTCGCCGGTGGAAATCTCGCATGACAACGCGTTGAGCAGGGTGGTCTTACCAGATCCCGTGCCTCCCGCAACCGCCAGGTCCTGTCTCAGCGACACCGCGCATGACAGCAGCTGCGCATACCAAAGCGGCAGCGACCCCAGCCCCACAAGCTCGTCCAGCGAGCAGATACGGTCCGAGAACTTTCGGATGGTGAGAATCGGTCCGTCAATCGCCACAGGCGGAATCACCGCGTTGACGCGATAGCCCGTTTTGAGGCGGGCGTTGACGATGGGGCTGCGCTCGTCGATACGGCGGCCAAGTGGCGAGATGATGCGGTCGATAAGCACACGGATCTGTTCATCATCCTCAAACGCATGCTCGATGGGGTGCAAGACGCCGCCGCGTTCAAAGAAAGCCGAGCGGCAGCCGTTAATCATGATCTCGGTAACGGTGTCGTCCTCGATGAGCGGCTGCAACGGCCCCAAGCCCACCACATCATCCAAAATCTCGTCGATGATGGTCTCGCGCTCGGGCGTCGCGAGATCGGTCGGCTCCTCAACATTGAGCGCCGCCTCCACCGCGGGACGCAATTCCGAGCGGGCAAGTGCCGGGTCGATATAGGCGCTGATACGCGCCACTTCGTCGTAACCCATGCGGTCCATCACGGCGCGCTTGGTGCGTCGTTTCACCGCGCGGCGACGCCCCGCATCTACAGGCGCTGCCGCCGCTGCAGCGCCGGCAGCCTTAATCCTCGTTTGCAGGCTCATCGCTGATCACCCTCGCGCGACCAGGGAAGGCGGATACGCGGACGTTCGGTGCGCGTTGCACGGTCGGCGACCATATCGCTCCAAGGGCCGACGGCGCACCCCAGTTCCACGAGCATCTCGCGCGTGGCCTCGCGCACGCTGGTCGCAAAAGCGCTGGTCTGCCCCACTGCCTCGTCAGCGCGCCCAAACGCCATGAGCGCGGCGAGATCCTGCCCGCCATCGGCGATACGAATCTTGGAGCTCAACGCACAGGCAATCTCAAAGCGCATGGCGACGTCCTCGTCTGCCCCGCGCGCGCCAAACCGGTTGAATACAGCGCTCATGCGCGTGCGCGGCACACCTACTCGACTTGCCAGTTCAATGACGCGCGACGCCGATGTCGCGGACGACACCGCCGCATCGCCAACGACCAGGCAACGGTCGCTCGCCGCCACCGCAGCCGCCACGGCATCGCCCCAAAAGACCGAGGTATCGATAAAGACCACGTCGGATTCGCGACGCAGGACATCGAGCAGCAGCTCCACCGGACGTGCCATGAGCTCAGCTTGCTCGGGCGCCGCGACGGGACCCCAGAGCGTAACGCCCGGGGCGACGCGCATCGATGCGGCCACGATATCCGGCTCGGTGAGCGTGCCCGCCGCCGACGGCTCGATAAGTGCCGCCATATCGTGCGGAGCATCGACGCCTAACAAGTCGTAAAGGTTTCCAAACATCAGGTCCAGGTCGAGCACGGCGGCACGCAAGCCCAACAGCGACGATGTGTGTGCCATGGTGGCAACGATCGTCGACTTGCCGCAACCGCCCGAACCCGAAATGGCGCAGATGACCGGAGCTCGATGCGGCGAAGCGGCAGCGTCTGCCGGCGGCATCGGAGGCGGCGGGGCGGG
>CABURV010000033.1 GCA_902494035.1 uncultured Collinsella sp. | reverse complement strand
TGTTTCGTTCTACCCGGAAAACTGCCATAGTAAATCACTCCTTTTGCTGTGGATTTGTTACGCAGTAGAAGCGCGGTTTCGGGGGATAAGGTATAAATCCCTTGCCGCGTCAGATACGCGCCCGGAAAGCCGCTTGTAGCAAGGCTTTTTCTGCCCCTACTGCGTAACAAAGGGCATGAAAAAAGCGGCGTTCCTGTTCTCCCTGTGTAGAGAGTGGGAAACGCCGCTTTTGCGTCGTATTCAGTTTTTAGTACAATACCCGGCTTGTCCGTCGCTCGAAAAACCTTGATTTTCCAGTGTTTTCAAAAGTATCGTTATCTAACGTCAGCTTTAGGTGGCCCGGCGTTTGCCCCGTTTTGCTGGGGATGTCTGTCGTTCAGCATCTCAACGTACTGGCCGATGAGCTTTTCCATATAACGTTCTTGCCATTGAGGAAGCATTTTCTTAAACAGCTTCCAGTCGCTTTCGACTACGTCGCGCATATGTCCTCCGCTCGTCAAACGGGTTTTCCATTTGCCTTTCATTCTATTTGGCTTTCGCTCGCAGGCGTGGATGAGAGGCTCTCTTTAGTCTTCGAGATTGGGCTTGAATGGGTCGTATGCCACAAAACGGGCCTATCTACTACGTTTAATTTGATACCGTCAACCATGCCGGGAAAACGAAAATTAAAACTGCAGGTAGAGGGCTTGTCAATTGTCGGAAAAGGCGGGTATGGTCGGCCCTCTCGAGTTAAACGTAGTAAATAGGCCCTTTTCTTGGCGTGCGGTCAGCTTAATGCTAATCTCCGTGCCGGAACTGACCCAGTTGTTTGTAAGTTGTGGTGATATACGGACTGTTTGGCGCTTTGGAGCCTCAAAACAGTCCCTATATCACCGCAACTTGGAAGGGCGGGCGGTGTCGGATGAGTGGCGCTGGCTGGTTGGGGCGGTTTAGGCCTGCTTGCGGCACTTCCATTGTTTGCGACACCAGCGCATGAGCGCCTTTACGATGGGAATCGTGATGAGGATGATCCATGCAGGATGGGGCTGTCCCAGGCAAAGCCACATATAGAGAAACCATGCAATGGCGGATGCTGGGTAAACGCCGTCAATCAGCTTGGACAGGCGGCGTCGATCGATAAAGTCGCCAAGCGCGTAATAGACGGGAATCAAAAAGACGAGGAAGAGTCCCGTAGCCCATGTGCCGTAGACAATGCCGAGCGCCAGATAGGCGAGAGTGACAAGTGCGGGAAAGGGAAACTTGTTCCATGCACGTCCGACCTTGGTGTGGAAATACTTGCCATGATGGTCGAGCTTGTCGTGTGCTTCCTTCCAGCTGGAGAACGTCTCGCCGTCGATGGTGACGGTGCCGTCGTCATTGGTACGCACGCTATGTCCATCGTCCTCAAGCGTATCGATATGCACGCCGCCCGGCCCCACATGCACCTCTTCGCCCTTGCGCTCGTTGGTCACATGGATGCCGCTCCAACCAACATGGACTTCCTCGCCTGTATTGGGATCAATGACGTGGATACCGCGCGTGAGGGAAATATCGACAAGTGGCTTATCGCTGCAATCAGCGTGCTCAGTAGAAGCCTCAGCCTCGTCAGCCACATCCGCCGTCTCGGTGTCGGCGCTACCGTCCTCCAGGTCGTCGGCATCGTTGGCCGCCTGCCCATATAGCAGCTCGTCCAATGACACGTCATACAGCGCGGCGAGCGCAATGAGGTTATCGGTATCGGGTGAGGACTCGCTGCGCTCCCATTTGCTCACAGCCTGGCGGCTTACACCCAGCTGGGCGGCAAGGGCCTCCTGAGAAAGACCGGCAGCTTTGCGGCGATCGACGAGGCGTTGTGCCATCGCAAGATCCATGGTGGTTCCTTTCGTGTGGTGACCGTAATCGAATGAGCCGAGTATGCCGAGAACAACCGGTAGCGACCACCATTTCTAGTTAGAATCTGCCCCAACCCTACCGCAACTACCGGTAGCAACCATCATGACCAGCAATTATGTGACAAATGTCAGTGCGCGCAACAGCTAAGAGCCCGGGTCAAAAGTTGCGGTGGAATAGTTCCTAAATTCAGCCATTTGCGGGCTAAGCAGGAACTATTTCACCGCAACTTAATTTCAGACCAGGCACCCGCAGCAAGAAGATGAATAGCCTCGGCGAGTATGTAGACGAAGGGCCCTCCGACCCCGCCCGACGATTTCGATTGGCGACCTTTGACGGAGTCAAGGGAGGAGCCAAATCGAAATACGTCGGGCAGGGTCGGAGGGCTCGATGGGATGGATTCCAGCCGAGACTATTCGTCGCCGAAGCTGATGCCCAGCGCCTTGGCCTCGCGCACCAGATCACTCTGGGGGTCGACAAACTTGAGCTTACCGGCGACCTCCTCGAGCGGCATGTGGCACATCTTGCCGTCGCGCAGGGCGATCATGTAGCCAAACTCGTCGCGTAGGCAGCCGAGCGCCGCCTCGACGCCGCACTGGGTCGCAAAGATGCGGTCCTGGGCGTCGGGCTGGCCGCCGCGCTGCGTGTGACCGGGGATGGCGACGCGGGTCTCGCGACCGGTCTTGGCCTCGATCTCCTTGGCGATGTCGTAGACGATCGACGGGCTCGTACGTTCGGCGAGCTTCTTCTTGTACTCCTTCTTGGGCAGTGCCGCGTCCTCCTTGGAGATGGCGCCCTCGGCGACGGCCACGATGGTAAAGCGGCTGCCGGTTTCCATGCGATGCTCGATGGTCTTGATGACGTTATCCATGTCGTAGGGGATTTCGGGGATCAAGATGACATCCGCGCCGCCCGCGACGCCGGCATACAGCGGGATCCAGCCAACCTTGTGGCCCATGATCTCGATAACGAACACGCGCCCATGGCTCGAAGCGGTGGTGTGAATGTCGTCGATGCACTTGGTGGCGATGTCGATGGCGCTCGTAAAGCCAAAGGTCATCTCGGTGCCCCAGGTGTCGTTATCGATGGTCTTGGGCAAGGCAATAACGTTGAGGCCCTCTTCGCGCAGGCGGTTGGCAGTCTTGGTGGAGCCGTTGCCGCCCAGCATAAACAGGCAGTCGAGCTGCAGCTTGTGATAGGTGTGGACCATCGCGGGCACCTTCTCGACGCCGTCGGCCTCGGGAATGTCCAGACGCTTGAACGGTGTGCGGCTCGTGCCCAGGATAGTGCCGCCGCGGGTGAGGATGCCGCTAAAATCGGCCGGCGTCATGACGCGGAACCTGCTGTAGATAAGGCCCTGGTAGCCGTCCTCAAAACCGTAGATCTCGATAGGCTCTTCGCTATTGGTCATGAGCGTTTTGACGATGCCGCGCATGGTGGCGTTGAGCGCCTGGCAGTCGCCGCCACTAGTAAGAAGACCGATCCTAAGCATTATGAATCCTTCCGGGCAAGTTATAACATGCGCATAAGTTTACCCCCGCACACTGTTGATGCGGGGGTAAAACGTGTTAGCTCAAATGTATAGAAATGTAAGCAATGTCAGACGAGCGTAAGGACGACGGTGCCAGCTCCTTACAGCGCGAAGGCGTCGACGTCGCCCCAGTGGCGGCGCAGCGTGATGGCGGCAGCGGATTCGGTGTTGTCAAAGACGACCGACCATTGCGTATTACTGGTGATGTCTTCCGGATCGGGTTCTTGCGCCGCAGCGCGTAGGGCCTTCCAAGCGACTGCCTCGTCCTGGGCACCGACATGGGCGTCAAGGACATCGGCGATTGCGACGGCGCGCTCTTTACCATGGCCCAGCTCGCCATTCTTTTGGTTGGGCAGCACTTCGTCACCATAGCAGGCGTAGAAGTTCGTAACCTGTCGTACAGGAGTCGCTTTGAAAGCGCGGTCCGGATCGTGCGGATCCCACTCTACTACGCGCGCGTCACCGGCGGCGTCGTTGATAAAGAAGTGGTAGTCGCGTCCGGCCATGGCGTGCATGTCGTAGGCAGAAAGCAGGTCGACGGCCTCCTGCGTGGTGGCGGCACGGTCGAGCGCCAGGCGGATGGCGAGTGAAGTGTTGATGACAGGGCGCTGCGTGTCCTGGTCACAGGGTTTGGAATCCAAGGTGAGCACAGCAATGGATACGCCGCATTCGTTAACACCGTCGAGCTGGGCAAACGGGCCCATGAGTGCGGCGGCACGTCCGGCGACGGAGTCAAGCGGAGTATTATCGCCCAGGTTGTTAAGGGCGGCGAACCCGATGGAGGCATAGCCGCCGCGCGGGTGATTGCGCACCAGCAGCGCCGAGGTGTCGTCCTTGAAGTCGTAATTGCGACCGGTGCGCACGCGGCCTTCGGCATCTACGGCGACAAAAGCGCTGCAGGCAAACTGGGGCGCCTGGACACGTGCCGGCACACCGGGCAGCACCTGCGCCACCACGGCATCGATGTAGGCCTGGTCGTCGCGCACATCGGCTGCGATGATGCGGTCAAGGTCGTAGTCGTAGGCGATGTCGATGCCGTACAGGTCATAGCCGTCTGCGTAGCCAGTCAAGCGTTTGAGCGACGCGGCGGACTTGATTTGTTTGCGGTAAACGATGCCGGTGGCAGCGGCAAGGCCGACGGCGACGCCCGCGACACCGCAGGCGATGGCAATGTTACGTGGCTTCATGACGGCTCCTCTCGTCCTGTTAGCGCAATTGTCGCAAAAGGAGCGCGGGCATGACGGCTCAACTTGGTGAGCGGCGCGGAATTAAGCACGGAATGAAGCGTGCGGCACTGGCGTGGCGGAGTATGCTGGAGGGGACCATCAACCCAGCGAAAGGGGAGAGCATGACGGATCAGGAAGCGCCCGAGCGCGTGCACGTGACGGCCGACGATATCGAGGCCGCCAACGACCTTATCGACTTTATCGAGGCATGCCCCAGCATGTTCCATACGGCGGCGACCATTATGGCCGAGCTCGACGAGGCGGGCTTTACCTATCTGCCCGAGAACGCGGCATGGGATATCGAGCCGGGCGGGCGTTATTACACGCAGCGCAACACCTCGAGCGTCATTGCCTTTAAGGTGGGCGAGGACCTGGCTGCTACGTGGGGCGAGGACGGCGTTGCCGGCGACTATCATTTTCAGCTCACGGCGTCGCACAGCGATTCGCCGACGTTTAAGGTCAAGGCCGTGCCCGAACTCGACGGTGCAGGCGAGACGCTGCGCCTAAACACCGAGGCCTACGGCGGCATGATCGACTACACCTGGTTCGATCGCCCGCTGGCGCTCGCGGGCCGCGTGTTGGTGCGCGAAGGCGACCGTATTGAGAGCCGCCTGCTTGCCACCGAGCGCGAGGTCGCTATTATCCCGAGCCTTGCCATCCATATGAATCGTGGCGTAAACGAGGGCTTTGCGCCCAACCGCGCCGTCGACCTGTGCCCGCTTATCAGCGCCGGCGACCTTAAGCAGGGCGACTTTGACGCCCTGATCGCCGAAGAGCTGGATGTTGAGCCCGAACAGATTTTGGGCCGCGATCTGTTCCTGGTCAATCGTCAGGATGCGCGCATTTGGGGCTGGGCCGACGAGTTTATCTCGACGCCCAAGCTTGACGACCTGGCCTGCGCCTACACCTCGCTGCAGGCATTTTTGGATGCCGAGAATGCGCATGACATCTCGGTCTTTTGCTGCTTTGATAACGAGGAGGTTGGCTCCGAGACCAAGCAGGGCGCCATGTCGACGTTCTTGGCCGACGCGCTGCGCCGCATCAACGGATCGCTGGGCTTTGACGACGAGTCGTACCATCGCGCCCTTGCCGCATCGATGCTCGTGAGCTGCGACAACGCGCATGCCGTGCACCCCAACCACGCCGAGAAGTGCGATGCCCGCAATCAGGTGGTGCTCAACGGCGGTATCGTCATCAAGGAAGCCGCCAACCAGCACTACTGCACCGATGCCTTTAGCCGCGCGGTGTTCCAGGCTATTTGCGATGACGCCGATGTGCCCACGCAGGCCTTCGCCAACAAGAGCGATATGGCGGGTGGCTCCACGCTCGGCAATCTGTCCAATATGCAGGCGAGCATGCACGCCGTGGACGTGGGCCTGCCGCAGCTTGCCATGCACTCGAGCTACGAGACCGGCGGCGTGCGCGACGTGATGTACGCCATCCGCGCCCTCACCGCCTTCTACGAGCGAAACCTAACCATCAACGGCGCCGAAAGCGTGGAGCTCTAAAACCTACCAAAAAGGGACAGGTTTATTTTGGCAGGTTTTATCTGGGAAAATGCCAGTGGCATTGCAAGCCGATAGGGCCCTAAAACGCCGCAGGTTGAACAAAAGTCAGCGAGAGCCCGTCTGGGCGAGCAAGGTGCCTCGAAAGAGGAGGGCATTGGCCTTCTGGCCATGCCCGACGATTGAAAGGCAGATTGCTGTCCAGACGGGCTCGCAGCGTCGACCAGTCCGCCGTTCGTTAGAACGGCGGAACCTAAGGGCGCAGCGTCGGCCGGTCTGCCGTTCGTAAGAACGGCGGAACCTAAAGGTGCAGTGTGCCTCGGCGGCTTTTTGTGTACAGAGTACAGCTAATGCTTGTAAATGCTATACATGCTTTACGTATCTACCATAGAGTTTTATGATAGTTTTGAAGTGTTAAGGAGGGGTCATGACCACAACAGCCGCTCAGATCAACGTACGTCTCGATCCCGATCTTAAAAGGAGTGGGGACGCCGCTCTCTCTAGGGCCGGTATGACGCCGAGCCAAGCGGTGCGTGCGCTCTGGCAACTTGCGGCATCTCTGGCTGATCGGCCCGGCGCGCTCGAGGATATCCTGCTGCCCAGTCGTGCCCGGGCGGAACAGCGCGAGCGCGAAAATGCCGCCAAACGTAAGCTCGAGCTCATGGATCAGGGGTCGAAGCTGTTCGCTGCCGCTTGCCGTGAGTCGGGAATCGATATGGTCAAGGCTCAGCCGTCGGACGACGAAGAGCTCAAACGGAACGCCTATGCGGATCGCTATGGCGAGGAGATGAGCTGGCTCTATGAGTGAGGCTCCAAAGCGCATCTTGGTTGACACCAATGTCTGGCTTGATTATTTCATCCCTTCACGACGCGGTCGTTCGGCGGCAATTGAGTTTTTGCGTGATGCGTGTACGGCTCAGGCTGAGCTGATGTATGCGGCGACATCGTCCAAAGACCTGTTCTATTTGATTTCAAGCGAACATAAGGCATGGTATCGGCGAGAGCACGGTTCGCTGTCTCAAGATGCCGCTTCGGCGGCGACATCACTTGCATGGGATTGTCTTGATGTGTTGTCGCAACTTGCTACGCCCGTGCCCTGCGATCTGAGCGACATATGGATGGCGAGTAAGCAGCGTAAGCTCCATAGCGATTACGAAGACGATTTAATCATCGCGGCAGCGATACGCGCCCAAGCAGATCTCCTGGTCACCAACGATGTCAAGCTCTGCTCGCATGCACCAGTCGCCGCAATGAGCGTAGAAGACGCAAAGAATTACTTGGCAACGCTCTAGCAATTTGAAGACCCCACAGGTCGAACAAAAGTCAGCGAGAGCCCGCCAGAGCGAGCAAGGTGACGTGAAAGAGGAGGGCATAGGCCTTTTGGCCATGCCCGACGATTGAACGTCAGATTGCCGCTCTGGCGGGCTCGCAGTGTCGAGGGGTTCCGGCGTTTGGCAAAACGCCGGAACAATCTAGTCTCCGCTCGACCTGCCAAAAAGGGACAGGTTTATTTTGGCAGGTTTTATCAGGCAAAACGTTCAAATAAAAACGCCGGATGCAAGACGAGCGTGCCCGTCGGCATCCGGCGCATCCACGGCTACCAGCTCAGCAGCTCGTAACCATCCTCGGTCACCACGAGCTGTACCTCGCACTGGGCCGAATCGCTGCCGTCCTTGGTGCGCACGCACCAACCATCACCCTTGCTAATCTTGATGTCTGGCGCTCCGGCATTGACCATAGGCTCGATGGTAAAGACCATGCCTGGGGCCATGATGGTGTCCACATCGGGCGCCTCGGTGGTAAAGCCCACAAACGGGTCCTCGTGGAACTCCTTGCCAATGCCGTGTCCGCCGTACTCGCGCACCACGCTAAAGCCGGCGTCCTCGACGGTCTTCTGCACGGCCTCGGCCATAACGGAGAGCGGCAGCCACGGCTTGACGGCTGCCAAACCCGCCTCCACGCTGGCGCGGGTGACGTCGACCAGGCGCTGGCGCTCGGCAGAGACCTCGCCGATGCAGAACATACGGCTCGAGTCGCTAAAGTAGCCGTCCAAGATCGTGGAGCAGTCAACGTTGATGATGTCGCCCTCGTGCAGCACGTCCGCATCGCAGGGGATACCGTGACAGACCACGTCGTTGATCGAGGTGCACACGCTCTTGGGGTAGCCCTCGTAGTTGAGGTCGGCCGGCGTGCCACCATGCTCGACGGTGTAGTCGTAGATCATCTGGTCGATCTGGTTGGTGGTCATGCCCGCGGCGATGTGCTCGCCTACGTAGTCGAGCACGCCCACGTTGATGGCAGCGGAGCGCTTGATGCCCTCGATATCGGCGGGTGTCTTGTAGAGCGTGCGGGGCAGAACCTCCCAGCCCTCTTCCCACAAGCGCTCGAGGCGCTCATCAAAGGCGCTATGGCATTTCTTGTATTTCTTGCCGCTGCCGCACCAGCAAGCGTCGTTGCGGCCGGGCACGGGTCCATTGTCAAACATGGCTAACTTCCTTTCATTCGCAGCTAGTATAGCCCACCTGCGCGTCGATAAAAGTTGCGGTGATATAGTTCTGATTTAAGCGGTTTAACAGCATAAACAGGAACTATATCACCGCAACTGATGGAGCGGGGTGGCGGGCACTAGCTGCTACGTGGTTTTGCTAGTAGCTCACCTGGCAGGGAATGCCGAGGGTGCGCACGCGTGCGGCGATCGTATCGAGCACCTCGGGCGCCGCTTTGGCAAGGCCGGAGACCGGCGTCTCGCGCGCCACCGTGTAGATGGTCGCCTCCTGCGGACGAATGCGCTCGAGCGCCGCGAGCCAAGGGTCGACGTACTCCTCGCCGGTATTGTCGAGAGTCTTGCCCCGGTACTCGCCGGTCAAAAATATCGTCTGGATTATAACGTGACCGTCAAAGCTTGCGAACGTCTCAATTTGGTGCTCCACATCGTAGGGGCCAACGGGTTGATCGAGCAGCTGGATAAATGCCGGGTCGACCGTATCGAGCTTGAGGATGTTGTCGTCGACCATCATGAGCGCATCGTGCACCTGGGGACGGTCGGCGCGCGTGCCGTTGGAAAGCACGGCAATCTTGGTGTTTGGGGCAAGCTGGTCGCGCAGTGCGACGGCCCCGGCGATGGCCTGCGGAAACTCCGGTGCGGCAGTGGGCTCGCCGTTGCCTGCGAAGGTGATCACATCGGGGAGCTCGCCTTTGGCTGCCATCCCGCACATCTTTGCCTCGAGCGCGTCGAGTACCACGGCAGCTGTGTTGTACGGCTCATGGCAGGGGCGCTCGGCGTTGAGGCCGTTTTCGCAATATATGCAGTCGAACGTGCAGATTTTGCCGCTGGCCGGCATCATGTTGACGCCGAGCGAGAGACCAAGGCGACGGCTGCGAACGGGCCCAAAGATGGGGCTGGCATTCAAAAACGTAGACATAGGCATATGCTCCTCAAGACAATTGCGCCTTAGCATAGCATCGGCTCCAAAGCAAGGTGCGGGCTCTTACTTTACATGTTTCGTTTTTTCACGTCGCTCATTATGCCGTGCCATGAAAAGCCTCGGGTCGGGTACAGTTAATCTGTTAACAAGTCGTAAGACAGTGCGGGTCCATCCAGCCGTACTGACGTGCAACTGGATGGGCATTGATGATGGGGGCACAACATGGATTTTACGGTCGAGAATGCGGGCACCACGATCGCCTGTCGCGAATATGCCGGCCCGGATGTGTCGCCTGATACTCCTGCCTTGGTGTGCGTGCACGGCGCTTGTGTCGACGGCACATTTTTCGACAGCATTGCTTGTGAGCTCAGTCGCAACTACCGCGTAATTGCCTACGACCGCCGCGGCTGTGGTGGCAGCAGCGAAGCGGCAGACGGCAGCTACAATCTTGCCGCTCAGGCCGCCGACCTGCAGGCCGTGATCGAACACGTTGGCGCCCCGACAAATGTGCTTGCGCACAGCGCCGGCACGTTGGTGGCGCTGGAGCTTCTTCGCACCGGATCCCATCTCGTCGCCCATGCGATTCTGCATGAGCCGGCTGTATCGGCCGAAGGCGTCGGCATGGGCGCAGCTCCGGTTTTGCTCGATATGATTGCGGCTGGAAAGGTTTCAAGGGCGCTCCGGCTTTTCTTGGGAGCCCTCGGCGACTTGGACCCCGAGGCTCCTGGGACGACCGAAGCGGAAGCCAAACATGCCCTGCGCAATGGTCGTTGCTTTATGGCCAATGAATATGGAACAAATATGACATATGCTCCCGACTGGGAGCGCGCCCGCGCGTCAAAGGCGGTGTCGGCCGTGTTTTTGGGCGAGCTTTCGGTCGGTACGCCCCGCGAGGCTGGTGCGCGAGCGGCTGCCGAATATCTCGATTGCCCTCTCGTGACGATTCCGGGCGCGCATAACGGTCTGCGCGATCGTCCCGTTACGGCGGCAAACGCCGTTCGCGATGCCTTGAATCGCTAGCACGTTCGATGACCTGCGGAGAGGTGGACTGTTAGCGTTTCGTCATTGTTAACGAATGCGCCCATAACCGCGCGCCCGCGGCTCCATTGCCGCCGTTTGCCAGGTCATAAAAATGTAACGATAATCGCGCGTTTGCCTGCAGCTGTTAGATGTTACCCTTGTTCCATTTGATATGTACCGTTGCCGTGCGTAACGATAGAAGGGACCCCATATGCTCAATAATCACGAGGTCAATCTAACCGACGAAGAGGCTGCCGCCGAGGTCGCCCGCGTCGCGAAGACCTACCCCGTGGTGCGTTTGCTGTCGGCCGATCAGATTAAGAGCGAGCCTAACTGCTTGCTCGCCGGCGATCGGTGCCCTTGTCTGCGTCAGTCAAGCCTTGAGGCCTTGGCGGGCTCCGATGAGGTATAGGAGCGGCTGCTCGACGATGGTACTGAGTACCGCGCTCGCCTGCGCCCTCTAAGGGTCGAGGGCGAGCCTCACGTCTTGCTGATGATACGTCCGATTGATGAACAAGAGGCCGCAAAAGAGGACCCTGTGTACATCGACGTGCTGACGAGTGTGCGCAATCGCCGATATTACGAGGAAAAGCTTCGTAGCGCCCGCATGGAGGCAGGCGTGGCGGTGATCGACCTTGATGATTTTAAGGTTTTCAACGATACGTGTGGCCGCCATGCCGGCGACCTTGCGCTCGGTGCTGTGGCGACAGCCATACGCAGCGGCATTCGTTCGACTGACGAGCTTGTGCGCTATGGCTGCGATACGTTTGTAGCCGTTATGCCCGATATCCCCTCCGATGACTTCGCCCGTCGCCTGCGTCAGGTATCCGACGCTGTGCATTCCACGATTATTCCGGGCCATGAGCACGTGAGCTTGACGGCATGTGTTGGTGGCGTTCGCATTCATGGCGAGACGGTCGATGAGGGCGTTGGCCGCGCTGTCCAGTTGCTGAGCCGCGCTAAGGCAAAAGCCGGTACGGTCGTGACCCATGCCGATTCCATCGAGGCCTTCCAAAGCGAAAAGCCTTTGGTGCTTATTGCCGATGACTCCGAGATGAACCGAGCCATTCTCAACGAGATGCTCAAGGACGAGTATTGCATCCTCGAGGCGGATAACGGTCGTGCGGCGCTCGATATGGTCGACCGCCATGGCGATGAGTTGTCGCTCGTGCTGTTGGACATTCTCATGCCAGGCATGAGCGGTTTTGAGGTGCTGGCCGATCTGTCGCGCCAATCGGTTATCGACAATCTGCCTGTCATCATGATTTCGAGCGAAGATTCCGATGATGTGGTTCTGCGCGCGTACGAGCTGGGTGCCTCGGACTATATCAGCCGCCCGTTTGACGCCCGTGTCGTTCGCCGCCGTGTGAGCAACACCATCCGTCTATACGCCAAGCAGCGCCGCCTGACGAGTCTGCTGTCCCAGCAGTACAAAGAGCGCGTCAAGAACAGTCGCATGCTCATCGACATCATGGCCGGCGTCATGGAACTTCGCAATGGCGAGAGCGGCAGGCACGTTACGAACATCGAAAAGCTTACCGAGCTGCTGCTTGGCTGTCTGGTCCGGCGTAGCGACACCATCTCCCTTGACAATGAGGAACGATCCACGATTGCCCTGGCTTCGGCGCTGCACGATGTAGGCAAGATGTCGATTGACGACGCCATTCTCAACAAGCCCGGGCGCCTTACGCCCGAGGAGTTCGAGATTATGAAGACGCATACTACGATCGGCGCCGACATGCTGCTTGAACTGGGCCGCCATCACGTCGGCAATGCGCTTTTGGAATATGCGTACCAGATTGCGCGTTGGCACCACGAGCGCTGGGACGGCAAGGGTTATCCCGATGGCCTTAAGGGCGATGATATCCCCATCGCCGCACAGGTGGTTTCGGTGGCCGACGTGTACGATGCACTGACGAGCGTGCGCGTGTACAAGGATGCTATTCCGCACAAGGAGGCGATCAAGATGATCCTGGACGGTAAGTGCGGCACCTTTAACCCGCTGCTGCTTGACTGCCTGCTCGAGGTGCAAGACCGTATTGCCGAGACGTTGACGCGCCCCGCCGACGTCGTCGCGTTTCCCACGATTTAGTTTGACCAAAGGAGTTTTGATCCATGATTTCCATGCGTGAGGCGTATGAGAAGATCGGCGCCAATTATGATGACGCTTGCGCCCGCCTGATGGGCGATGAGATGCTTGCCCGCTTTGCCCTCAAGTTTTTGGATGACGAGAGCATGGACAAGCTGGAAGTTGCTATGGCGGCAGGAGACGCCAAAGGTGCGTTTATGGCAGCGCACACGCTCAAGGGCGTGAGCCAGAACCTGGGATTCGATAATCTGTACGAGCCGGCGGTCGTAGTGACCGAAGCGCTGCGTGGCGCCGATGGCGTTGACGGCGCCCGCGAGAGCATGCATGCGTTGCAGCAGCAATATGCGGCTACGATGTCGGCCCTGCGCGAGGCGGCCGAATAGGAGCTGACGAGCTTTGATGTGTACCTGCCGCGTATAGGTAAAAGGGCGCCCCGTCGGACCATGTGGCTGGCGGGGCGCCCTTGTCTGTTGTGTGGTCCGCCAGCTAGCGGGCCTGCTTTACCTTGGCCGCTGCCTCGACAAACGACTTCCACAGGTTAAAGTCGGTCTCGAGCGTCTGCCAGGTGTACTCGGGATGCCATTGCACACCCAGGCAGAACGGCTGGCCCTCGACCTCGATGCACTCGGGAACGCCATCGGTCGCCTGGGCGACCAGGCGCGTATGCTTACCCAGACGATCGACGCAGCAGTGGTGTGCGGAGTTGGTCTGGATCAGCCTGTGCCCGCCAAGCGCGCGCTCCAGCAGCGAGCCCGGCATGACCTCGACAGGGTGCACGGGGTCGTTGAGCACGTGGGTGTGGCGCCACTGCGTGCGGCCCTCGCGCGCACCCAGGCTCGGCACGTCCATGCACAGGGTGCCGCCGGTGGCGACGTTGAGCAGCTGCGTGCCGCGACAGGTGGTAAAGAGTGGCTTTTTGGCGTGGAGCACCTCGCCGACCAGCTTAAACTCAAAGCTATCGCGGATCTCGCAGCAGAGGGTGGGGTCGTAGGGTCGATCATCGCCCCAGCGCTTGGGGTTGACGTCTGGGCCGCCGGGGATGGCGATACCGTCGGCGATATCGACGTAATGACGGATAACCTCAATGTCCTCGGTGATGGACATCTGCAGCGGCAGGCCACCGGCGGCAAGGATGGCATCGACAAAGACACTTGCGATTTCCTCGTTGGGGGAGAGCATCTCGCTCAAAAACGGCTTTGCCCCTTCCCAACGCGGCGCCACCAGGATGAGTGGACGGTCGGCGGGGGCAACGTCGACGTGCGGGGTATAGGACGAGGAAGTACGAGTTCCGATCATAGGTGTTGCTTTCGAATCTGAAGGTGACAGGGCGCATGAGAGGCGTGGGACAACACTTCCGATGAATTTGTTCCACGGGATGGCTGCTTAGTGGCCCTTAATGGAGTTGAGGAAGTCCTGGGCGCGCTTGGTCTGGGGGTGGTCGAAGAACTCGTCGGGTGTGCCGGTTTCCACGATCTGGCCGTCGGCCATAAACACGACGCGGTCGGCCACGCGGCGGGCGAAGTTCATCTCGTGCGTGACGACGATCATCGTCATGCCCTGCTGGGCCAGACGGACCATGACCTCGAGCACCTCGTTGATCATCTCGGGATCCAGCGCGCTTGTGGGCTCGTCAAAGAGCATGGCCTTGGGCTGCATGGCAAGCGAGCGGGCGATGGCTACGCGCTGTTGCTGGCCGCCCGAAAGCTGTGCGGGTACCTTATCGGCCTGCTCGGCCACGCCCACGCGGCTCAGCAGGTCCATGGCGCGCTCGCGGGCCTCGTCCTTGGAGACGCCCAGCACGTCGACCGGTCCCAGCATGACGTTCTGCAGCACCGTCATATGTGCGAACAGGTTGAACTGCTGAAACACCATGCCCAGCTCGGCGCGCATGCGGGCAAGATCCTTGCCTTCCTGCGGCAGGGGCTCGCCCTCGATGAGGATCTCGCCCGAGTCGATGGTCTCCAGGCGGTTGATGGTGCGGCACATGGTCGACTTGCCCGAGCCCGAGGGGCCGATCACAACGACGACCTCGCCGCGGTCGACCGAGAGATTGATGTCGTTGAGGACGTGTAGATCGCCATAGTGCTTATCGACGTGCTTGAGCTCGATTAACGGCTGATTGCCGGTGGAAGAGGTGCTCTGTGCCATGGTGCTCGGCTCCTTATGCTTTGAGAACGTGGGTACTTAGCGGATGATGGTCGCGCCAGTGCGCTGCGAAACGTAGACGGCGGCCTTGTTGATCGCGACGTTGACGAGGATGTAGATGACCGCGATTACCAGGTAGACCGACACGAGGGCGTCGTAGTTGGTAATGAGCACGCGGGCATTTTGCATGAGGTCGGGGTAGCTCACCACATAGGCGACGGTGGTGTCTTTGACTACGACCACAAGCTGCGAAATCAACGACGGAATGATAAACCGAATAGCCTGCGGCAACACGATTTTAAAGGTGATTTTAGCTTTGGAGAGGCCGAGTGCCTGGGCTGCCTCGACTTGGCCGCGCGGCACGGCGTTGACGCCGGCGCGGAAGATCTCGGCGAGTACGCCGGCGGCAGCGAGCGCGACGGGAAGCGTGAGCATCCAAAACGACGGCAGCGCGATCTTGTACTGGGGCAGCACCAAAAAGAAGAAGTAAATGAACAGCAGGCTCGGTACGCCGCGGAAGAAATCGGTGAGCAGGCGGCAGACCAACTGGAGCGGTTTAATGTCGCTGGTGCGGCCGAGCATAAGGGCTAAGCCCAGCACCAGTGCGATGGCGCCAGCGGTGAGTGCGACTTTAACGGTGCCCTCAAAGCCGGCAAGCAGGAACTTCCAGGTGGTGAGGTGTGTAAAGAAATACCAATAGTGGACCGAAAGCTGACCGGTCACATAAAAGCGCTGCAGTACCAGGACGGCGAGCGCGGCGACGGCGACGAGCGAGATAGCGGTGCCGATGCGAATCTTGGCGCGCATCTTGGGGCCGGGAGCCTCGTAGAGCGCATCGCGCATGGTGAGCGCGGAGGTGGAGTGCTTGCTCATCGGAGGATCCTCACCTTCTTATCGATGTAGTTGCCAATGTGGCTCACCACAAAGGCCGTGCCCAGGTAGCCGAGCGCCGAGATAAAGAACGCGGCGACGCCGCCGAGCGAGCGCGTGTTGATGTAGCTCACCACGCCGGTGAGCTCCTGCGGTTTAAGCGGCACCTGGCTGCCGAGCGCGGTGGTGAGCATGACGGCGATAAAGAGGTTGGTCATGGGCAGCACGCTCGAACGCAGTGCCTGCGGAATCACGATCTTGGCGAGGATACGACTAAAGCTCATGCCCAGCGAGCGGGCGGCTTCCACCTGGCCGACGCCGACGGTGTTGATACCGCTCATAAAGTTTTCGGAGCCAAAGGCCGAGCCCAAAAGGACCGTGGCGACGATAACGCAGGTGCGATAGGGCAGGACGACCTTGAGCGGCGGTAGCGCGTAGACGACGATGATAAGCAGTGCGATGCCGGGGATGTTACGGAACACCTGGACATACAGGTCGCCAAAGACGCGCAGCGGCTTGAGCGGCGACACGCGCATCACGGTGACGGCAACGGCCAGCATCATGGCGATGGCAAATGACTCAAGCGTCATGCCCCAGGTTGCTAGCAGCGCGTCGATATAGTTCTGGCCATAGAGCGACCAGAGTTCGGAGAGACTCATGCGGACCTCCCGCCGATAAGGAAAGGGGCTCCCGTGTGTACGGAAGCCCCGACAACTCAGTAAGGAAACAGTTTATCGCAATAAAGCGCATCGTGCGTTTCCATATGGTTTCATTGCGGCCGTTACCAGGCTCGCTGCCTAGGCGCCGACCTCGGGCAGCTCGGGAACATTGGTGTCGCCCGTACGATCGCCGATGCAGATCTGCCACAGCTTGGTCCAGGTGCCGTCGTCCTCAATCTTCTTAAGGAAGTCGTTGACAAAGGCGACGCCGTCGGAATCAGGCGGCAGACCGATGCCGTAGGGCTCCTTGTTGCCGAAGGGCTTGCCGGCGATCTTGTACTTACCGGGCTCGCGGACCAGGGAGCTCTGCTGCATGTTGTTATCGATGACGTAGGCGTCAACGCGGCCCTGCTGGAGTGCCTGGCGGGCCTCCTCGTCGGTCTTGAACTCCTGCTGGCTGGCCTTGGGGGCAAACTCCTCCAGGATAGCGGGGCCGTTGGAGCCGGACTGGACGGCGACGTTCTTGTCTGCCAGGTCGTCGACGCTCTTGATGTCGTCGTTGTCGGCGAGCACCAGGATGGCCTGCTGGGTGTAGTAGTAGGGGCCGGCGAAAGAGACGAGCTTCTTGCGCTCATCGGTGATGGTGTAGGTGGCAAAGACGGCGTCGACCTGGCCATTCTGCAGTACGGACTCGCGCGTGTCGGAGGTCACCTGCGTGATTTCGACCTTGTTCTCGCCCAGGATGTAGTTGGACAGGAGCTGTGCGATGCCGGCATCGAAGCCGCGGGTCTTGCCGTCCTTCTCGTTGAGGAGGGAGAAGAGCGTGGAGGTCTGGACGCTGCCGATCTTAAAGACGCCGGCATTCTTGACGGCCGTGGCCCAGGTGCTGGCGGCGATGGCGTCGTCGTCGGCCTTGGGGCCGTTGTCGACGAGCTTGTCGAATGCCTTGGCGTCGAGCGTGGTGGAAGCCTTGGTGTCATCAGAGCTCTTGGAAGAGGCGGCGGAGCCCTTGTCGGCCTCGGCGCTGGTGTCGGAGCAGCCGGCAAGACCAAGGCCGGCGACGGTTGCGAAGGTGGCGGCAACGAAGCCGCGGCGGTCGAGAACGACCTGCTGGGAGAGGTTCTTGCTCATGGTAGAACACCTTTCTCAATAAAATCCCTAGCGGTTGAGTAGAGTTATACCCTATAGCGCTCAGACGGGTCAACACGAAATAACTCAGAAACATACTTACCTTATGGGTAATTCTACCTACCAAAAAGGGACAGGCACCTTTGTGGTGGTTCTGACCGATGCAGCGGCATGTCTCGCTGCTTTATCTCAATCTGTAACATCTGGACGGACAAAAGGTCTCTATCTGTTACAGATTGAGACAAAGGTCAGGAACTAAGACGTCTTGTCTAGATCTGTAACAGTTAGACGGGAAGTCGAGCCCTAGATGTTACGAATCGAGATAATCGCGCCGCGAAAATAAAAACCTCCGCGGGGGTGCTTCCCTTGCGGAGGTTTTCTTACTCGTTCAGTAGCCTTGCGGCTTCGGCGGCCATATCCTCGACCGTCATGCCGTTCTGTGCGAGCAGTTCGTTGGGGTCGTAGCGGTCGGGGAAGCCCTTGGCGATGCCGAAGGTGCGCGTGCGCAACGGCGTGCATGCCAGATAACATGCCACGCGCTCGCCCCAGCCGCCGTCCAAGATGCCGTCCTCGAGGGTGACGACAACGCGATGCTCGGCGGCAAGGCTGTCGAGGAACTCACGGTCAAGCTCGGTTGCATAGCGTGGGTTGACGAGCGTGGCCCCGATGCCGTACTCGGCAGCCAAGCGGTTTGTCACGCGCTCGCCCAACTCAAAGAAATCGCCAAGTGCGAGCACGGCAACGTCGCGACCCCGGCGCACCACGTTGTAGCGAACGGCGCTGTAGTCGGTGTCTTCGGCGGGCGCAAGGTCGGGACGGCTCACCAGGCCAATACCAGGTACACGAATCGCCACGGGATGCTCGCGGTGGTCGAGCGACCAGCTCAGCATGGACAGATATTCCTCCATGCAGGCAGGTGCAAGGTAGCGCATGTTGGGAAGTCCGCCCAGCATGGAAATATCAAAGAACGAAAGGTGCGTCTCGGACGTGGTGCCAAAGATTGACGCACCAAACACCAAAATGGTTGCGGGGGCGTCGTTGAGGCACAGGTCGTGCCACAGCTCGTCGTAGGCGCGCTGCAAAAACGTGCCGTACACACCAAAGACTGGCTTGGCGCCCGAGCGCGCAAGCGCGGTGGCAAAGGTCACGGCGTGCTCCTCGGCAATGCCCACATCGACGAACTGTTTGCCGGCGGCAGCGCGAAGCTCGGGTGTAAAGCCCATAATGTAGGGCGTGGCGGCCGTGATGCCAACGACCTGTGGATCGCGCTCGATGGCGGCGCTGAGCGCCTCGCCCGTAATGTCAGCATAGGTGCGCGGCGCGGGCTCGCTCGGATGGCCCGGGCAAAGCTTGCGCCCGGTCGCCATGTCAAACGGACCCACGTGGTGCCAGCGTTCGGGGTCGCTCTGGGCCGGCTCAAAGCCCTTGCCCTTGGCGGTGGAGACGTGCAGCACGATGGGATGATCGATATTGCGCAGTTCCTGCAGCGCGTCGACCAGGGCCAACACGTCGTTGCCGGCGTCCAGATAGCGATAGTCGAGGCCCAGCGCGCGGAAAACGTTGCGCTCACAGGTGCCGTTGCTGGCGCGCAGCTCGGCCAGATTGCGATAGAGGCCACCGTGGTTTTCGGCGATGGACTGGTCGTTATCGTTGACGATGATGATCAGGTTGCTGTCGAGCTCGGCGGCATTGTTAAAGCCCTCAAACGCCAGGCCGCCCGAAAGCGAGCCGTCGCCAATGATGGTGATGACGTTGTACGCATCGCCCGTCAGGTCACGAGCGTGCGCCAGGCCGCAGCCCAGGCTCACTGACGTGGAGGTATGGCCCATGGCGAACAGGTCGTGCTCGGACTCGTCGGGATTGGCAAAGCCAGAAGCCTCACCATAACGCTCCGGATCGATATAAGTGTACGCGCGCCCAGTCAGCGCCTTGTGGGCGTAGGTCTGGTGCGAAACGTCAAAGACAATCTTGTCGATAGGGGAGTTAAACACGCGATGGAGCGCAACCGTAAGCTCAACGACGCCCAGGTTGGGGGCAACGTGCCCGCCGACGGCGGCGGAGCTTTCGAGGATTGCCTGGCGGATCTCGCCGCAGAGCAGCGGAAGCTCGGCGCGGTCGAGAGCCTTGACGTCCTCGGGCGTTGTCGTTTGCGTAAGCAGCATCGTTGTGGGTTACTCCATGCGAATCGAGCGCCGGCGCTCCCTCGGCCGGCACAATTGCACAAGACAGTCTCGCACATTTTGGCGTTTGATATGTGACGGCGGCGCGGTAATTCGCCAACTGGTGGGGCAAAACGTTTTGTCCGATGCCATACTGATGTGTTCCATGATGTTTTTATCGATTGTGCACAGGCCGTGGCTTGCCGCCGTGAGCCGCTGGAAGGAGGCAGCATGTCCGATGCCGTTCGTGCCGAGAAAATCGCGTGCGAAGTAGACCATGCTGCCCGTCAACTGGCGCAGGCGGGCCGTCTGGACCTGACGCGCGAGTTTATCCAGCATGGCGATGTGACGGTGTATGCACATGTGACTTCGGTAGCGCGCGCGAGTCTGTCCTTTGCCGAGCACTTGGGCCGTGCTGGCATTTCGGTCGACCGTGCCTCGCTGCTGCGCGGGGCCCTGTTGCACGATTACTTTCTCTACGATTGGCACGATTCCGACCCAAGCCATCGGCTGCATGGCTTTCGCCACCCGTTTTTTGCCCTGGCGCGTGCGGAAGAAGATTTTGAGCTGACGCCGCGCGAGCGGAATATTATCGTGCGGCATATGTTTCCGCTGGTGCTGGTGCCGCCGACGTGTCGTGAGGCATGGATTGTGTGCCTAGCGGATAAATGGTGTGCTCTGCGTGAGACGGTCGCCGGCCGCCTGCCGCGCAAGGACGAGACGGACGATAGCGCGAGTAAAGCATCGAGCGAAAAGAGGAGAGGGTAGACGGTGGGGACCGCGATTGATACTGCGTTTTGCGGCGCGACGCTTGCCGCCTGCCCACTCTCGGCACTGGTGCTCTCGTTTGCCTTTTACGGGTTTTGCGGTTGGGCATGGGAGTCGACAGTATGCGCCATGCTCAATCACGGACGATTTGCCAACAGTGGCTTTTTGCTGGGGCCGTGTTGTCCTATCTATGGTGTGGGCGGCATTGCCTGCTGGCTGCTGTTGCGCGGGATTCCGGATGCCTCGAGCCAGTTTGTCGCTGCAGCGCTCGTATGCAGCGTGATTGAGTACAGCGTAGGCGTGCTGTTGGAAAAAACAACGGGCGCTCGCTTTTGGGATTACTCGCACCTGCCGTTTAACTTGCACGGACGCATCTGTCTGTACTGGGCCTGCGCGTTTGGCTTGGGTGCGTTGTGTATTTGCCGTTTAGTGGAGCCGGCATTGCTGGGGCTGCTTGGCCGTCTGCCGGTGCTGATTGTGCGGTTGTCCG